>DASYWD010000459.1 GCA_035936415.1 Longimicrobiaceae bacterium | reverse complement strand
GCTCCCCCTCTCCCCGCCCGCCCGCGGTCCCCCTCTGGGCTGACGATGTCCGCGGGCCGCGCAGTGCGGTCCGTTTCCCGATGCGCGGCCCCGCACCCGCGGAGCCGCCGTCCACCGGGCCATCCGAACAGCCAGGTCGATGCTGAAACGTACCGTGGGCGCCGTGTGCGTCCTTGCAGTCCTCCCCGCATGGGTGCCCGCAGCCGCGGCGCAGTCGCCCCCCGCGGGAACCCCCGCGCCGTACGGCGCCGCCGTGCAGCAGGGGACCGGCTCCGTCGTGGGGATGGTGACCGACGCCGTCACGGGGCAGCCCATCTCCGGTGTGCAGGTGCGGCTGCGTGAGCTGGGGCGGAGCGAGCTTTCCCACGCCGACGGGAGCTTCCACTTCGAGCGCCTCCCCGCCGGGCGCTACACCGTCACCGCGCAGCGGATCGGCTACGCCTCCGCGGAGCGCGTCGTGCGCGTGGTCTCCAACGACTCCGTGGCCGTCCCGCTCACGCTCACCCCGTCCGCCATCGCCGCCGAGGCCATCGTGGTCACCGGCACCGGGCGCGAGCGCGGCGCCCAGGAAGCCTACCGCCCCACCAGCGTGGTGGGCGGGGCCGAGCTGCGCCGCGAGCTGGGCTCCAGTGTGGCGGCCACCCTGCAGAATGAGCCCGGCATCTCGCAGCGCTACAACGGCCCCGCCGCCGCGCAGCCGGTGATCCGGGGGCTGGGCGGCGACCGCGTGCTGGTGCTGGAGGACGGCGGGCGCACCGGCGACATCGCCTCAAGCTCGGGGGACCACGCGGTCACGGTGGACCCCGTGACCGCCGAACGGATCGAGGTGGTGCGCGGCCCGGCGGCGCTGCTCTACGGGAGCAACGCGCTGGGCGGGGTGGTGAACGTCATCCGGGAGGAAGTGCCCCGCACCCTCCCGGAGCGGCTCACCGGCACGGCCAGCGTGCAGGGCGAAACGGTGAACCAGGGGCTCACCGGCGGGTTCTCCGCCGTGGTCCCGGTGGGGAGCGTCGCCCTGCGCGCGGAGGCCAGCGGCCGCACCGCCGGCGACACCCGCACCCCCCTGGGCGTCCTCCCCTCCACACAGATGGACGGGTACAACGCCGCCGCCGGGGCGAGCTGGATCCAGGAGCGCGGCTTCGTCGGCGTCTCGGTGCGCGACCTGGCGATGGAGTACGGCGTCCCCGGCGATTTCCAGGGCGTCGTGATCCCGGGGGGGCACGAGGGCGGCGCCCGCATCGACCTGCACCGGACCTCCGTGCGGCTGGAAGCGGAGCGGGTGGTCAGCATGGGGCCGATCCGCGCCGTGAAGGTGGACGGCGGCTACTCGCGCTACGAGCACACGGAGAGGGAGCCGGACGGCGCCGTCGGAAGCCGGTTCGGGCAGCTCACCGGGAGGGCGAACGTGGCCGTCCGCCACCAGCACGAAGCCGGCGGGCTCCTTTCCGAGGGCGCGTTCGGCGCGTGGGCGTACGGCAAGGACTTCGCCGTGGCGGGGTCCAGCACCGGCTCCGAGCCGGCGAGGCAGGCCTCCCTGGCGGGCTTCGTCTTCGAGGAGCTCTTGTGGGGACCGGTCAACCTCCAGGCGGGCGCCCGATACGACTGGAGCCGCGTGACCCCGCGGGAGACCGGGCGGACGGCGATCGGGCTGGTGCGCCCCCGCGACTTCGGCGCCTTCTCCGCCTCGGTCGCGGCACTGTTCCGCGTGGCCGACGGGTGGTGGGCGGGGGCGAGCGTGGCCCGCGCCTTCCGGACGCCCTCCATCGAGGAGCTGTTCTCCAACGGTCCGCACCTGGCCGACTTCTCCTTCAACGTCGGCAACCCGGACCTGGACTCCGAGTTCGGGCTGGGGACCGACGTGTTCGTGCGCGCCCGCCTCCCGCGCCTGACGGCGGAGCTCACGGCGTTCCGGAACGACATCGACAACTACATCTACTACGCCCCCACGGGCGAGCTGGACCCGCGCTTCGGGCGGTTCCCGGTGTACCAGGCCCGCGGCGACGACGCGGTGCTCACGGGCGTGGAGGGCCGGCTCCAGTGGGAGGCCGTTCGGCGCCTGGTGCTGGACGGAAACGCCAGCTACGTCCGCGGCACCCTGCAGCGGGACGGCTCCCCGCTCCCCGCCATCCCGCCGCTGCACGGCGGGCTGAACGTCCGCTACGACACCCCCACGTACTTCGTGGGGCTGGGGTGGGAGGGCGCCGCCGAGCAGGACCGGGTGGCGCGCGACGAGGGCGTGCTCCGCGAGAGGCCCACCGACGGGTACTCCCTCTTCAATGGAAGCGCGGGGCTCCGCTGGACCGCATGGGGGCGGCTGAACACCCTCACCCTGCAGGTACGGAACGTGACGGACGAGGCGTGGCGCGACCACCTCTCCCGCATCAAGGAGGTGGCCCCGCAGCCCGGCCGCAACGTGCAGCTGCTGTACCGAGTGAACTTCTGACCGCCCGGACGACAACGACATCTAGGAGACGACCCATGACGACCGATACCTTCCGCCGCCTCACCTCCCGCGCCCTGGTCGCGCTCGCGCTCACCGGGGTGCTGGCCGCCTGCGACAACCCCGTGGACGAGGACCCCCATCCCGATGCCGTGGCCGTCGTGGTTCAGACCTCGGCCGGCGTGGAGCTGGCCCGCGCCACAGGTGGCGGCACCCAGGGCACCGCCACCGGCTCCATCCCGCTGACGATCGGCGCCACGCGCGACCTGCGGGTGATCTTCGTGGACGCGGCGGGGAACCCCGTCCCTGTGGGCGGCGACACGTCGCTCCGGGGGAACGTGCTCATCGGCGCCCTGGCGCGATTCGAGAAGACCAGTGAGACGGGTGGGCGCCTGACCGGCCTCAGCGCGGGGACCACCTCCGTCAGCTTCGACCTGATGCACGGCAGCCACGCTGATTTCCAGGGCGCGGCCATCCCGCTGATCGTGACGCCCTGACGGGGGCACGGCACCGACGCGACGAGGGCGCCGGCCGCATCCGCGGCCGGCGCCCTCGTCTTTTTGCTGCGCGGCTCGTCTCGCGCCGCGCCTACTCCCCCGCGGGGTGGGCCGGGCAGCCGCAGCTCCGGCACGAGGCGGCATGCCGGAGGCGGGCGTTGCGCATCAGCCCGCCCGCGACGAGCAGGCTGCCCAGGACGGTCGTCGCCGGCTCAGGGAGCGGCTCCGTCCAGCCGGCGAGGCTCGCGGCCCAGACGGCGAAGCCCACGAGCACGGGGAGCCACACGGCACGGCGTCCGTGGGCCCGCACCCCGTAGACGGTCGTGGCGACGGCGAGCGCCGCCGAGGCGAGCATGATCCCCGCCTCCACGCCGGTGGCGTGGCCCACGACGGGGACGAAGAGCGCCGCCAGCGGCATCGCCACGCAGTGTACGGCGCACGCGACGGGGAGCGCTGCGGTCCAGAGCGCCGGCCGGCGCAGGGGAGATGCGTTCATGGGTGCGGCCTTCCGGGTGCGCGCGGGAGCCCCTGGCCCCCGACCGAGGCGCGGAATGTAGCCGGCCGCTCCGCCACATGCAAGTAATTTGCAGGGAGCGTCGGCGACCACTGCTCCCCACCCGCCACAGCTGGGGCGGTTTCCGCGTGCGTCGGCTCCGGCGGACCCCCTCCCCCGGCCCCTCCCCGCAGGGGGGAGGGGAGCACGACAGGGAGGCGCCTCGACCCTCTCCCCCTTGCGGGGAGAGGGTGGCGCGCAGCGCCGGGTGAGGG
>DASYWD010000458.1 GCA_035936415.1 Longimicrobiaceae bacterium | reverse complement strand
CCCCCCCCCCCCCCCCCCCCCCCCTCGCGCTTCCGGCCTGCGGAGCCGCCCCTGCTACCGCAGCGCCTCCCGCAGCACCCGCCCGTCCAGGCGCTCCGCGGGCTGCACGTCGAGCACGGCCGCCAGCGTCGGCGCCATGTCCACCACGCGGGTGAACCGGCCGTACTTCCCCGGCTTGAAGTGCGGCCCGTAGAAGATCACCGGCACGTGCGTGTCGACGTTCTCCGGGGAGCCGTGCTGGGCGTAGCTGGCCGTTCCCCACACGTGCCCCGGCCTGAGCGTGACCGCCACCTCCACCGGGAGGTCCGGCGGGAGCATGTGCAGCCAGCGGCGGGTGATCGCATCGTTGACGGTGTCGCCCTTCGCCAGGTCGCGCACCCGGTCGGCGCGGAGCACGCCGGGGACGCGCCGCGCCGCGGCGGCGAAGGCGCGGGAGAGCGAGTCCACGCTCACCCCCGCGCGGGCGAGGGCCGCGCGGTCCACGAAGAGCAGACCATCGTCCACGTAGGCGGCGGCGCTGTCCGCGCCGGCGGCCACCAGCCCGCGGCGGAGCTGTGCCGTCACCGAGTCGAGCCGCACGTGGTAGCCGCGCGCCGCCTCGGCGCCGAAGGCCACCTCCGGGAACGGGGTGACGCCGTGGTCCGAGGTCAGCGCGATCACCACCCGCGACGAGTCGCGCACCGAGTACAGCGAGTCCATGAACGCGCCGAGCATGCGGTCCAGCCGGAGCACCTGGTCGCGGATCTCGCGCGAGTCCGGCCCGTAGCGGTGCCCCACCGCGTCCGTGGCGGAGAGCGACACCGCCAGGACGTCCGTCTGCGGCCCCGTCCCCAGCTTCAGCTCGTCGAGTCCCTCCAGGGCGATGTCCAGCGTGAGCTGGTCCATCCACGGGTACTCGGGGAAGCGCCGCGCCGCCTCCGCGGGCTCGGCCGGGAGGACGTGCGGGAAGAGGAAGTCGCGCCCCCCGCTCTCCACGGGCACGCTGTCCGGCTCCGGGTAGGCGCTCTCCGGGAGGAGGAGCGTCCATGCCTGCCCCGCCATCCGCTGCGGCACGCGCCGGTCGTTGAACCGGTTCACCCAGGTGGGGAGCGTGTCCGCGTAGTAGCGGCTGGTTGTGAAGCGCCCGTCGGCGGTGTACCAGTACACCTCCTGCTTGGCGCGCCCCAGCGGGAGGATGGCGCCCCGATCCTTGCGCGACACGGAGAGCGCGCGGGCCCGCGGGTCCCTGTACCGCAGCCAGTCCGTGAGCACGGTGCCGCGGAAGCGGAAAGGCGACGCGCCCGGCCCCCCACCGCCGATCAGCGGCGCCTGCGGGTCCTGCACCCCGGCCGCGTTCTGCACGATCCCGGTGCTCCGCGGGTGGCGCCCGGACATGGTGCTGGCGTGCCCCGGGGCCGTCTCGGTGTTGGCGTGGTCCTGGTGGGCGTCCGTGAACACCGCCCCGCCGCGGTAGAGGCGGGCGAGCCCGCCCTGGAGCTGGCTCCCGTACTTCTCGAAGTAGTCCGCGCGGAGCTGGTCCACGGTCAGGAAGACCACCAGCGTGGGCGTCTCCCGCGGGGCCGCCGGAGCGGACTGGGCGGTCGCGGGGAGGGCTCCGGCCAGGACGGCGAGCAGTCCCGGCAGACCGGCGATTCTACGGTTCATGCGCTGCGCTCGGGTGAGTGGAACGGAGGACGGGGTTCAGAACCCCGGCCGCACTCCGAAGTTTCGCCGCCCCCGCGACCGGCGCAAGGGCCCCGGGCCGCGCCCGCGCGGACGGGTGAAACCAAAACCCCGCAGGGGCGTACCAGTCTGCCGTACGGGCGGTTGTGCCACCGCCGCCCGGCCCCGTATTCTGAACCCCTCGCAACGCTCTCCGCCGCCGGCCGCGCCTGCGCGTGGAGCCCGTACCCGGAGCGCGCAGCCGTGAGCAGTCTCCCCGCATCGTCCCGGACCGTGTCCACTTCCCCGGCAAAGAGCACCCGTCCCGGCCGCCCCGCGAGCCCCGCGAAGAAGTCCGCCGGCGGCGAGGCCTGGGAGTGGGTCAAGTCGCTGGGCGTGGCGCTCGTCCTCTTCCTGGTCCTGCGCACCTTCCTGGTGCAGGCCTTCTCCATCCCGTCGGGGAGCATGAAGCAGACGCTGCTGGTGGGGGACTACCTCATGGCCAGCAACGTGGTCTTCGGCCCGCACCTCCCCTTCAGCGACACGCGCCTCCCCGGCCTCCGCGACCCGCGGCACGGGGACGTGGTCGTCTTCCGGCCCACGTACAACCAGCCGGTGATCGACGTCGTGAAGCGGGTGATCGGGGAGCCGGGCGACACCCTGCACAGCGTGGACGGGACCGTCTTCCGCAACGGGGAGCGGCTGGTGGAGCCGTACGTGATCGCCCCGTCGGCCGGGGACCAGCCCATCGGGTACACGGGGACGCAGGGCGGGGTCTTCCTCCCGCAGGAGATCGACCCGGCCAAGTACGGCTACCACAACCACCTCCCGGCGCTCACCGCGGCGGTGGACCGGGAGTCGTACACCCCCACCAACAACACCTGGGGGCCGCTGGTGGTGCCCGAGGGGCAGTACTTCCTAATGGGCGACAACCGCGACGAGTCGCTGGACTCCCGCTTCATGGGGTTCGTCCCGCGGGACGTGATCCGCGGCAAGCCCCTGTTCATCTACTTCTCCTACGACCCCGAGCTGGACCGTCCCTTCCCCAAGTTCCTGACGGCCGCCCGCTGGGGGCGGATCGGGACGGTGATCCGCTGAGGTGAGCGCGGGAGCACCGGAGCGCGCCGTGGCCCCGGCCGCCCTGGCCCCGCTGCCGCCCCGCCGGCGCGCGCGCTTCCCGGGCGCGGACCTGCTGGCCTTCCGCCGCGACGCGCTGGGGACGCTGGAGCGCCTGGTCCGCGACCACGGCGACGTGGCCGGGATGCGGTTCGGCCCCCGCCGCGTCACCCTGCTCGGGCACCCGGAGCTCGTCCGGGAGGTCCTGGTCACCCGCCACAAGAGCTTCATCAAGAGCTACGCGCTGCAGCGCGCCCGCGTCCTCCTGGGCGAGGGGCTGCTCACCAGCGAGGAGCCGCTGCACCTGAGGCAGCGGCGGCTGGCGCAGCCCGCCTTCCACCGCGAGCGGATCGCCGCCTATGCGGCCGACATGGTGGCGTACGCGGCGCGGATGGCGGAGGAGTGGCGCGACGGCGCGGAGACCGACGTGGCGCGGGAGATGAACCGCCTCACCCTCGGCATCGCGGGGAAGACGCTCTTCGGCGCGGAGGTGGAGGGCGAGGCGGAGGAGATCGCGCGGGCGCTCACGGAGGCGCTGGGGCTCTTCAAGCGGCTCACCAACCCCCTGGGGCCGCTGCTGGACCGGATCCCCACCCCGGCCACGCGGCGGATGCGGCGCGCCCGGACGCGGCTGGACGACACGATCCACCGGATCATCGCCGACCGGCGGGCCGAGGGCACGGACCGCGGCGACCTCCTCTCCATGCTCCTGCTGGCCCAGGACACGGAGGGCGAGGGGGGCGGGATGACCGACCTGCAGCTTCGCGACGAGGCGCTGACCATCTTCCTGGCCGGGCACGAGACCACCGCGAACGCCCTCGCCTGGACCTGGTATGCCCTGGCCGGCGCGCCGGAGGCGGAGGCCGCGCTCCACGCGGAGCTGGACGGCGTGCTCGGCGGGCGGCTCCCCACCGCGGACGACCTCCCCGCGCTCCCATACACCCGCGCCGTCCTGGCCGAGGCGATGCGCCTCTACCCCCCGGCGTACCTGATCGGGCGGCAGCCGCTGCACGACATGGAGATCGGCGGCTACCGGGTGGAGGAGGGCTCCATCGTGCTGACGAGCCCCTGGATCACGCACCGCGACGCGCGCTGGTGGCCGGACCCGCTCCGCTTCGACCCGGGGCGCTGGAGCCCGGAGCGGGAGGCGGAGCAGCCGCGCTTCGCGTACTTCCCCTTCGGCGGGGGGCCGCGCAAGTGCATCGGCGAGGGGTTCGCCTGGGCGGAGGGGATCCTGGTGCTGGCGACGCTCGCCCGGCGCTGGCGGGTGCGCCCCGTCCCGGGCCACCCCGTGGAGATGGAGCCGACCATCACGCTCCGCCCGCGCCACGGGATCCGGGCCGTGCTGGAGCGGCGGGCCTGAGCGAGGGTCAGGTAGACACCTGGTCCTCCCTGCGCATGGCGCGCGACTCCTCGTCGCACCCCCGGCGGGCGACCTCGGTCCACCGCGCCCACACCCGCGGGCGCTCCACCAGGGCGACGA
The DNA here is from genome assembly GCA_035936415.1 of Longimicrobiaceae bacterium. NCBI lineage: Bacteria > Pseudomonadati > Gemmatimonadota > Longimicrobiia > Longimicrobiales > Longimicrobiaceae > Longimicrobiaceae bacterium. The sequence goes on along the minus strand of DASYWD010000458.1, from coordinate 852 downwards.
TGCGCGGGTCGAAGTGCCGCCCCGCCCCCTGGCGGATCTGCTTCCGCACCTCGTCGGCGGGGAGCGGGCCGCGGTAGGGGCGCGGCTGGCTGAGGGCGTCGAAGACGTCGGCCACGGCGATGAGCCGCGCCCCCAGGGGGATCTCCTTCCCCCGGAGACCCTCCGGGTAGCCGCTCCCGTCCCAGCACTCGTGGTGCGACGACACCATGGCGGTGATCCCGGGGTGGATCCGCTCCATCGGCTCCAGGATGTGGGCGCTCTCGTGCGGGTGGTTCCGGATCTCGTTGCGCTGCCGGTCGTCGAGCGAGCCGTGGGAGTGCACGATGTCGAAGAAGCGGTCGTCGATCTTCCCCATGTCGTGCAGCAGCGAGGCCACCCGCAGCGTGGCGCGCTCCTCGCGGCCCAGACCGAGCGGCTCCGCCAGCGCGTCGGTCAGGTTGGCGACGCGCCGGGAGTGCCGCGCGGTGGCGGCGTCCCCGGAGGTGATCGCGTTGAGGAGGAGGTCCACCATGGTGCGGTGGAGGCGGCGGTTCCTGCGCCGCCTGCGGCGCGCGTCCCCGGCCCAGGCCACGGCCATCAGTCCCGCGGCCGCCAGCGCGCCTCCCAGGAAGGACCGCGCGTCCCATCGTTCGAGCATGGATCCCGTGCTGCGGGTAAACAGTAGAAGCCGCAGCGGCTTCCGCACATCCCGAGCCACGCCCCCCGCACCGCTCGCCCCGTGACCGACGCCCTGCTCGTCTTCGTCCGCGCCCCGGAGCCCGGCCGTGTCAAGACGCGCCTCGCCGCCGCGGTCGGTGCCGGCGCGGCGCTGCGCGTGTACGTCCGCCTGGCGGAGCACGCGCTGGCCGAGGC
>DASYWD010000457.1 GCA_035936415.1 Longimicrobiaceae bacterium | reverse complement strand
CGTCTCGATCGCGTCGCGCACCGCGGAGATCCGGTCGGTGACCTCGCCGCGGGCCCGGTCCACCGCCCCGGTGACGGTGTCCCGCGCCTCGGTCACCCGCCCCTCGGCGGTCTCCCGCAGGCGGCGGGCGCGCTCGCGCAGCTCCCGCTGCGTCTCCGCGCCGGTGCGCGGCGCCAGCAGGAGCGCCGCGCCGGCGCCCAGCAGCGCGCCCCAGACGAACGCCCCCAGCCCCCCGCTCTCACGCTCGATGACGATGCGAGGGTAGTCGTCGTAGTCCCTCATCGCAGGCTCCGTTCAGGTGATGGGAATGCTTCAGAGATGGGACTGCAGCTCCCGGTGCCGCGGCGCCGGCGTGGAAATCTGGAGCATCCGGCGAAAGCTGGAAAGGTTCACGGGCTTCTGGAGGAAGACGTCCGCCTCCCTCCGCAGCGCGTTCTCCGTCTCTTCGCCCGCGCCGCCGGCCGTGATGACGATGATCGTCACCTCGGTGGGCAGCCCGGACCGGATCTCCCGGATGACCTGGAGACCGTCTATGTCCGGGAGGTAGAAGTCGCACACCACCGTGTCCGGGGCGAAGTCGCGGAGGCGCTCCAGCGCGCCCCGCCCCGTCGCCGCGGTGCAGACGGTGTACCCGTCCTCCGCGAGCAGGCTCTCGAGCGCATCCCGGGCGCCCTGCTCGTCCTCGATAACCAGGATTCTACGTGCCGCCATACTGCGTACCTCGTCCCGTGGGCGGCGCCCGGGCAAATGGCCCGGACGGCTCCGGGGGGGAGGAGCAAGCGCCATGCCAGGTACGGGGGTCCGGGAACGCGAAGGAGCCGCGTCCCGGACGGGGGACGCGGCTCCGAGGACGGCCCCGCGGGGCGGCCGCTCCGCCGGGTCAGACCTCGGCGATGTGGAGCCCCATGAGGTTGGAGAGACGGGAGCGGAGGTCCTCCTCCTCGATCCCCAGCATGGAGGCGGCGCGCCCGTAGTCGCCGTCCACGAAGGAGAAGGTCTTGAGCACCAGCGTGCGCTCCGCCTGCTCCACCGAGGTCCCCACGGGGATGCGCACCTCGCGGTCCTCGGCGGCGATCAGCTCATGCGCCCGCAGGTCCTGGAGCGTGACCAGGTCGCCGTGGGCGAAGATCACCGCGCGCTCCACCGCGTTCTTCAGCTCGCGGACGTTGCCGGGCCAGCGGTAGGCGTTGATGAACTCCAGCGCCTCGGGGGCGAACCCCTTGAGCGGCTTCCCGTTCTCCTCCGAGAAGCGGCGCAGGAACGTCTCCGCCAGCAGGCGCACGTCGCCGCGGCGCTCGCGAAGCGGCGGGAGGTTGAGCGGGATCACGGCGAGGCGGTGGTACAGGTCCTCGCGGAGCTTCCCCTCCTCGACCGCCTTGTTGATGTTCTTGTTGGTGGCCGCGACCACGCGGATGTCCACGTGGATCTCCTTCTTGCCGCCCAGGCGGCGGAAGGAGCGCTGCTCCAGGGCGCGGAGGAACTTCACCTGGATGTCGGGCTCCATCTCCGCGACCTCGTCCAGGAAGAGCGTCCCGCCGTCGGCCAGCTCGAAGCACCCGGCCTTCTCGTTGATGGCCCCGGTGAAGGCGCCCTTCTCGTGGCCGAAGAGCTCGTTCTCCAGGATCTCGCGCGGGAAGGCGCCGCAGTTGATGGCGATGAACGGGCCCTTGGCGCGGTTGGACTTCTCGTGGACGGCGCGGGCCACCAGCTCCTTGCCGGTCCCGCTCTCCCCCACGATGAGCACGCTGGCGCTGGCGGGGGCGACGGCCTCGATGGTGCCGTAGATGCCGCGCATCTCGTCCGACTGTCCGATCAGGTCGCCGAAGCGGGTCAGGTTCGCGAGCCGCTCCTCCAGCAGGCGGTTGGCCTGCTTGACCCGGTACGCCTCCAGCGCCTTCGGGATCAGCGCCTTGAGCCGCTCCAGGTTCAGCGGCTTCTCCAGGTAGTCGTAGGCGCCCTCGCGCATGGCGGCCACGGCGGAATCGACCGAGGCGGCGCCGGTGATGATGATCACCTCGCTGGCGATCCCGGAGTCCCGCATGCGGGCGAAGAGCTCCAGCCCGTCCACCTCGGGCATGCGGAGGTCGGCCAGGATCAGGCCGTAGCCCCCCTCCTGGATCATCTCCCACGCCTTCCGCCCGTCCGTGGCGGTCTCGACCTCGTAGCCCTCCTCGCCGAGGAGCATCTGCAGGCCCTCGGCGATGTGGCGCTCGTCGTCCGCGACCAGGATCTTCGCTTGCATACCCGCGCTGTTGGAAGAGTCTTGTGTTTGTCGAACCGGGAAAGATAGCGGGGTCCCGCGCGCGGGGTCAAGCTGAATCGCGCATGGGAGCCAACGGGTTACACACCTCGGCTCAGGCGCCCGCCACCGGAATGGTGAACACCACTCCACCCCCTCCGGTTCCCCCGTCGTGGGGCGAGGGGAGGGCGCCGTCCAGCTCCAGGGTGCCGCCGACGAGCCCGGCGATGGCGCGCGCGGCGGGGAGGCGTGCCACGGTGCCGCCGCTGGGAGCGGAGGCATCGTCGGCCAGGGGGAGCGGGCGGCCGTCGCCGTCCAGGGCGGAGACGGAGACCGCGGCGCGGTCGTCCAGGCGCGCGGTGCGGATCACCAGCGCTCCGCCCGGCGCGCTCCCGTCCAGGACCTCCAGGACCATGTCCAGGATGACCTGCCGCACCTGCTCGCGGGGGACGTTCACGGGGGCGGGGAGGCCGGCGGGCTCGATGCGGACCGACACCTCGTGCCGGCGGCCCTCCAGCTCGATCAGCTCCTTGAGCTCGTGCACCAGCTCGTCCAGGGTGACGGGCTCGGCCCTGCGCGCCGGCCGGGAAAGGCGGAGGAGGAGCTCGATGCGGCGGGTGACCCGCTCCAGCTCGGCTCCCAGCACGCCGATGTAGCGCTCCGCCTCGCCCTGCTCGTCGGTGTTCCACCGGGCCACGCGGCGCTTCAGCACCTCCAGGTTGATCACCATGGAGTGCAGGGGGTTCTTGATCTCGTGCGCCAGGTCGTCGGCGAGCCGCTCCAGGATGTCGAGCTTGTTGGCCCGCACGACCAGCGCTTCGGGACGTTCGGTGTCGCTGCCCACGTTATCGGCTTCCCGGAGCGTCGGAAGAAGCTCCCGGCTCGTCAGCCCGGGGAGGTTCGGCGCCCGCGCGCGCACCGTGGGGCGAAGGGGGCTTCCCCTCGCCGACGGCCGCCGGGCGGATCATGCAGCGGGGTAGAGGCAGGTTTCGTTCCCGCGGGAGCAAAGCGGCCGGGGGGCCCCCCCCCCCCGG
>DASYWD010000456.1 GCA_035936415.1 Longimicrobiaceae bacterium | reverse complement strand
GGGATCACCTACCGCGAGCACCAGGGCTTCCGCACCGTGTCCACCCCGGCGGACGCCACCCTGCGCGGGACCGCGGCGGCGCGCGCCGAGGCCCTCCTCCGCGAGGGCGACGAGCACGCCGCGCGGGGCGACCTGGCCGGGGCGCTGGACCGCTACGACCGCGCCGACGTCCTCCGCGGCGACGACCCGGAGACCACCCTTCGCATCGCCCGGACGCTGGACAAGGCGCTCCGCCCCTTCGAAGCCCAGCTCCGCTACCGCATGTTCCTGCACCAGATGGAGCTGGAGCGCATCCGCGTGACCGGGGAGGCGTACGCGAGGTGGGCGGCGGCCATCGCCGAGGCGCGCGACCGGATCGTCGTCCTGGACCGCAGATGAAGAGCCCGCTCCCGCTCCTGCGGGGCGCGGCCGGGGCGGCGCTCTTCGCCGTCCTGGCCGGGTGCGCCGCGCGGAGCCCGTTCCCGGACCGCCCCCGTCCGGAAACGCTCCCCCCGGAGTCGCCGCTGCGCAGCGCCACCCTCGCGGATGGCGACGCCTGGCTGCGCCACTACCTGATGGCCGGCGACCACGAGGCGGCGCTCCGCCTGCTGCACGCGGGGGCGCGCACCGCCCCGCGGGACGAGCTGGTCCGCCGGCTCCAGCTGGGCGTGGTGCTGCACCAGGCGGGGCGCCACGCGGCCAGCAACGAGGCCTTCGAGTGGGCGGAGCGGGAGGCGGAGCGGCGCTACACGCGCAGCGCGTCGCGCGGCGTGGGGTCGCTGCTGGTGAACGACGGGGTGCTGGAGTACGTCCCCACGCTCCCCGAGCGGGCCATGGTGCCGTACTACCGGATGCTGAACTACCTGGCGCTGGGCGACCGGGAGGCGGCGGTGGTGGAGGCGCGCAAGGCGGGCCTCCTCCTCGCCGACCGCGAGCCGGGGAAGCACTGCTCCGGCGAGGCCTTCCTCCCCTACCTGGCCGGGATGGTGTACCAGGCCGCGGGGGAGCGGAACGACGCGCTCGTCTCCCTCCGCCGCGCCGAGCGCGCCTTCCAGGGGTGCGCGGCGGAGGGCTTCGCCGCGCCCGGCTCGCTGGGGCCGGACCTGTTCCGCGCGGCCAGCGAGCTGGGGGTGCGGGAGGTGGCGGACTCGGCCCGGGCACGCTATGGGCTCACCGCCTCCCCGGGCGTCCCCACGGCGGAGCTGGTGGTCATGGTGGAGCATGGCTGGGTGGCGCACCGCACCGGCGAGGACATCCACGTGCCCGTGTTCCCGGAGGACCTGGACGGCCTGGACGGGGACGACGACGAGGGCGTCGCCGCCGCGGCGGCGCGCGTGACCGCGCGGCTCTTCCGCAACCTGGGGGAGCAGTCCCGGTGGGGGTCCGCCTTCGACGAGCACCCCGCCGCGCGCTGGGCCGCCACGCTCTCCGGGGCGCACGTGCTCAAGTTCGCCTGGCCGGTCTACCGCCTGGAGGCGGCCCGCCCGCTGGAGGTGCGGGTGCTGGTGGACGGCGCGGCGGCGGCGGCGGTCCCGGTGGAGGACGTCTCCGGCGCGGTGGTGCGGGAGTTCGAGCGGAGGCGCCCCCTGGTGCTGACCCGCGCGGTGGGGCGGGGCGTCGTGAAGTTCCTGGCCGCGCGCGAGGTGGAGAAGAAGGCCGAGAAGGAGGGCGGCGAGGTGGCGGGCTACGTGCTCGGGCGGATCGCGAACCTCGCCGGGAACGCGCTGGAGCAGGCGGACACGCGGAGCTGGTCGCTCCTCCCGGACCGGATCTCGCTCGCCCGCCTGCCGCTGGCGCCGGGGGAGCACCGCGTGCGCATCACGGTGCGCGGCGGGGCGGGGGAGAGAGTGGACACGCTGGACCTGGGGACGGTGGCTGTGCGCGCCGGGGAGCGGGCCTTCCTGAGCCGCCGGGCGTGGGGAGCGGACCCGGGCGACCCGGACCGCGTCCGCGAATGGCGCCGCCGCGGCGCGGCCGACGGGTACGACACCCGCTG
>DASYWD010000455.1 GCA_035936415.1 Longimicrobiaceae bacterium | reverse complement strand
CCCCGCGGGAGGTCAGTCGAGGAGGACGGCCAGGATGACCGCCGCCACCACGATCACACCGACCAGCCACCAGAAGCTCCCCCGCTGCGCGAACTGGTCGTCGCGGAGGTCGCGGGCGAGCCGGGACTCCTGCACCTTCTCCTGCACGGGCGCCGTGATCGCCATCTCGGTGGCGGGGACCGGCGCGGGCACCGTCGGGACGGCGGCGGCCGCCGCCTGCACGGACGACTGGGCGCCCGCGGGCGCGGCGGCGAGCAGCACGGCGGCGAGCAGGGACAGGACGATACGCATGGCTTCCTCCGGTGTGACGGGTGGCCGGACGAACAGGACGTTCGCGAGCCCGGATCGCCATGCAAGGAGCATGCGCCACGGCCTGCCGTCGTTCCGCACGGCTCTCAGGCCGGCTCCAGCGGGAGGGTGAGCGTGAAGGTGCTCCCCTCACCCGGGGCGCTCTCCGCCTCCAGCGCTCCGCCCAGGAGGCGCGCCAGCCGCCGGCTGACGCTGAGCCCCAGCCCCGTGCCCCCGAAGCGGCGCGTGGGGCTGGACTCCACCTGGGTGAAGGGCTCGAACACGCGCTCGAGCAGCTCCGCCGGGATCCCGATCCCGGTGTCGCGCACCCGGTACCGGACGGCGGCGTCCAGCACCTCCGCGGTAAGCTCCACCCAGCCCGCGTCGGTGAACTTCACGGCGTTGGAGAGGAGGTTCACCAGGACCTGCTGCAGCTTCCCCGCATCGGTGTGCAGCGTGGCGGGAAGCGCGGGGGCGGCTACGCGCAGGGCGAGCCCCTTCTGCGCTGCGAGCGGTGCGACCAGCACCGCGGCACCGTGAACCGAGCCGGCGACGTCCACCGGTCCCGCGCGCACCGTCTCCCGGCCGGCCTCGACCCGGGCGAAGGTGAGCACCTCGTCGATGAGCCCAAGCAGGTGCGTGGCGCTGGCGCGGATGCGCCCGAGCTGGTGCTCCTGCTCGGCGGTCACCGGCCCCGTGATCCCGTCGGCCAGGAGCTCGCCGTAGCCGATGATGGCCGTGAGCGGGGTGCGCAGCTCGTGCGACATGGTGGCCAGGAACTCGGACTTGGCGCGGTTCGCCGCATCGGCCGCGGCGTACAGGGCGGCCCGGCGCACCGCCTGGGCGCAGAGGCGCCCCAGCGCCAGCATGAACTCGCGCTCCCCGTCGTCCAGCGCCGTCGGGCGCGCGAAGGTGAGCCCCAGCGCCCCCAGCACCTCGCCCTCCACCAGCAGCGGCACGGAGGCGGAGGACCCGTGCCCCTCGCTCGGCGGCAGGTGCGGATACCGCGCGAGCCACTCCTCTCGCGACCCGAGGACGACGGGCTCCCCGGTCCGGAACGCCTCCGCGATGGGGACGTCCGCGGTGGCCGGGAAGCGCGCCCAGGGCTCCAGCAGCTCCGGGGGGTAGCCCACCGAGTCCGCCACCTCCAGCGACCCTCCGTCGCCGGAGGCGAGCACCACCACCCCGGCCACCGCCCCCAGCGCGGCGGTCCCGTGCTCCACCACCGCCCGGGCCACCTGGGCCGGGGTGAGCGCCCCCGCGAGCGCGGCGGTGAGGGCCTGCAGCCGCGTGATCCGCCGCACCGCGCGCTCAGCGTCCTCCCGCGCCCGCCGCTCCGCCTCCAGCAGCCGGGCTCGCTCCAGCGCCTGCGCCCCCAGCCGCGCGATGGCGGTCATCAGCGCCCGCTCGTCCTCGCCCAGCGGCTGGGGCCGCTCGAAGGTCCAGAGGAGCGCTCCCAGCGGCTCGCCCTCCAGCGCGAGCGGCACCGCCGCCCACGCTTGGCTCCGGCCCCCGGGGAGCCGGCCTCCCAGGTACCGCTCCGCCCACGCCTCGCGCGAGACCAGGAACACCGGCGCCCCGGTGCACGCGGCCTCGGCCACCGGGATCCTCGCCTCCAGCGGCCACCTCCGCCCGGTGGACATGCACGCCTCCTCCGGGTACCCCGTGGAGGCGAGGATCTCCACCTCGCCACCGGAGCGCACCACCACCACCCCCGCGTAGGCGTCCAGCGCGGCGACTCCCTGCCGCATCAGCACCTCCCCCACGGAAGCTGGGGTGGCCGCCTCCGAGAGGGCGGCCGCCAGCGCCTGGAGCCGCTCGGTGGCGCGCCGCGCGCGGCGCTCGGCCTCGTCCAGGCGGGCGCGCTCCAGGGCCTGCGCGCACTGCTCCGCCAGCGTCGCCAGGAAGTCGCGGTCGGCGGCGGAGAAGGCGCGCGGATCCGCGAACCCGAAGGCCGCCGCACCCAGCACCCGGCCGCCGGCCATCAGGGGGAGCACCGCCCACGCCTCGGCGCCGGCCTGCGCCGCCGGCCACGCCACCGTCGCGAAGCGCGCCTCCGCGTCGGCGCGGGACTCCAGGTACACGGGCTCCCGGAGCCGGGTGGCCACGGAGAGGGGGAGCGGCGCGTCCACGGGGAAGCGCGCCCAGTCGCGGCACGCCTGGTCCGGGAGCCCGTGGGCGCCCAGCATCCGCAAGTCGTGTCCCTCCGCGTCCACCCCGCACACCACGCCGAACACCGCGCCCAGGGCCCCGGCTCCCCACGCCGCCGCCACCTCGCCCGCCTCCGCCGTCGTGCGGGCGCGGGAAAGCGCGGCCATCACCTCCAGCAGGAGGACGCTCCGCTCGACCTCGGCCTCGGCCCGGAGGCGCGCCGCCTGCTCCGCCTCCAGCCACCGCGCCAGGTCGCCCACACTCGCGTGCGGGCTTCCCGCGTCCGCGGCGGTCCGCGGTGCCGTGTGCGTGTCCGGTGCTCGGTGTGGCATGGGGGAGCCGTTCGGGAAGTGGGGCCCCGACGAAGGGCCCCCCCCTCAAAACTACCCGGCGCGGGAGCCTGGCGGAAGCCGTGTGGCGGGATCCGGGCGCGGGTCCGCCGCCGCCGTGAGCACCGGTCTTGCAGGAACCCCGGCGGCCCGACGCTGGTACGACAACGCAAGTATGGTAGTCTTACGCAGATCCGGCGCCCGGACAGGCCGTTCCGTTCCCTCTCTGCCCAAGGAGTCCCCTGGTGACGCGACACCCACTCTCCGCCCTTCGCGCGCGCGGCGCCGCGCGGATGCGTGCTCTCGCCCTTCCACTCGCGGTGCCGCTCGCCCTCGCGGCCTGCGGCGACGACGGCGGCCGTGCCGCCGGAGCGCAGAGCGCCGAGGGGAAAGGCGCTACCGCGCAGGCGGGTGCCCCCGAGC
>DASYWD010000454.1 GCA_035936415.1 Longimicrobiaceae bacterium | reverse complement strand
GAACGAGGCGGCGCGCGCCCGTATCGACCTGATGCTCGCACTGGGGCTGGCGCCGGGGACGCCCCTCGCAGCCGAGCTGCCCCCCGGGGACCCGGTGTCCACCTCGGAGCCCCTTCCGGCGGACGCCGAGGCCGCGGTGGCCTTCGCCCTGGAGCGGCGCGGCGACCTCCGCGCCGAGGCGGCGCGCCGGCTGCACGCCCGCGCAGAGCACGCCTCCGTGCGGATGGAGCGCCTCCCCCGCCTGGAGGTGGTGGCCGACTACGGCTTCAACGGCCCCCGTGTGGACGAGATGCTGCGCACGCAGACGGTGAACCTGCAGCTCTCCCTCCCCCTCCTGGACGGCCTCCGCCACGAGGGGCGCCGCACCGAGCGCACGGTGGCGCTCCGCGAGGCCGAGCTGCGCGAGGCGGAGCTGGCACGCCTGATCGAGGCCGAGGTTCGCCGGGCGCTCCTGGACGTCGCCTCCGCCCGCGAGCAGGAGGAGTCGGCGGAGGCGCAGCTCCGGCTGGCGCACGAGGAGGTGGCGCAGGCGCGGCGCGCGTACGGGATGGGAGTGGGGAGCAGCCTGGAGGTGGTGAGCGCCCAGGTGTCGCTGGGGCAGGCAGAGGACGCCGTGATCGACGCCCGGTTCGCCCTGGCGCGCGCGCAGGTGGAGCGAGCGAGCGCCATGGGGGTGGCAACCACGCTGCGCTGAGCGGCGCCGGCCGCGCGGCGGGGAAGCGCGGGCGGGACTCAGCGCTTCCCCGACCGCTCGTCGTACACCACGATGTTGAGCACCAGCAGCACCCCGCCCACCACCGCGGCCAGGAAGAGGAGCATCGCCAGCCCGGGGTATCCCCAGATCCGGAACGTCGTCTCCACCCGCATCAGCATGGCCGCGCCGATGATGAGCGCCGCCAGCACCAGCCCCAGGGTGATGCGGTTGGCGATCTTCTGCAGCCCCGCCATCAGGTGCGTCTCGTCGATGGCGTCCACCCGCACCCGGAACTCGTTCTCGGCCAGGTTGTCCAGGATGGCGTTGACGCGCCCGGGGAGCCGCTGCACCAGCTCGTTGGTCTCCAGCAGGGTGGAGAACATCGCCCCGGGCGAGGCCTGCTTGAGCATCCGCTGCCGCATGATCTCCGCGGCGTGGCGGCGGATGGCGGCGTTGGGATCGAACTCGGGGTCCAGGGTGCGCCCCACCTGGTCCAGCGCGAAGAGCGTCTTCCCCAGGGTGGACAGCTCCGGGGGGAGGAGGAGCCCGTTCTCCGCCGCCATCCGGGTCATCTCCATCACGATCCGCCCCACCTGGAGCTGCCGCGCCGTGGCCCCCTGCATCCCGGACACCAGCGACGCCACCTCCCGGGTGAAGCCGTCCTCGTCGATGCCCACGCGCGTGGTCCCGATCCGCAGCGCCGTGTCCGCCGCCTCCTCCCCGCGCCCTTCGCTGACCGCCAGGAGCATGCGGAGGAGGCGCTCCTGCATCTCCGGCGCGACCCGCCCCACCATCCCCACGTCGATGAGCGCGATCCGCCCGTCCGGGGTGATGAACACGTTCCCGGGGTGCGGGTCCGCGTGGAAGAAGCCGTCCACCAGGATCTGCTTGAGGTAGGCGCGGAACAGGTCCGCGGCCAGCACGCCGCCGTCCAGCTCCATGCGCGCCAGGGGGCCCAGCTCGGTGACCTTCTTCCCCGGCACGTACGCCATGGTGAGCACGCGCGAAGTGGTGTAGTCCGGCACCGGGGCGGGGACCGCGATCCGCTCGAAGTCGCGCAGGTTCTCCCCCAGGGTGGTGAGGTTCTGCGCCTCGGCGCGGTAGTCCAGCTCCGAAAGGAGCGTCTTCCGGAACTCCGCGAGCACCCCTTCCATGCCGTAGCGGCGCCCCGCCTCGGTGTGGCGGTCCAGGAACTCGGCGATGTCGCCCAGCGCGTCCAGGTCGGTGAGGATCTGCTCCCGGATCCCGGGCCGCTGCACCTTGACCGCCACCTCCGTCCCGTCGCGCAGGCGGGCGCGGTGTACCTGGCCCAGCGAGGCGGCCGCCAGCGGCTCCGGGTCGAAGTCCAGGAACGCCCTGGACATCCGCACCCCCAGCTCCGTGGTGACGATCCGCTCCACCTCCGCGTAGGGAAAGGGCGCCACGTCGTCCTGCAGCCGGGAGAGCGCCTCGATGTAGGGGGGCGGGAGGAGGTCCGCCCGGGTGGAGAGGAGCTGGCCCAGCTTGATGTAGGTGGGCCCCAGCCGCTCCAGGTCCTCCGACAGCTCGGCGGCGGCGGGGGCGGCGTCCGGCGCGTCCACCCCCGCCTCCTCGCGCAGGAGGTCTTCCATCCCGGCGTCGCGGACCAGGTCCGAGCGCCCGTACTTCACCAGCAGTCTGCCGATATCTACGTACCGCTTCAGGTGCTCGCCGCGCAGCGAGATCGCCATGGTGCGCCTTCGCAAGTCGATGTGGGCCGGGAAGATCCCCGCGGGACCGCCCGCCCCGAACGCACGAAGCGTGCGCGGGGGCACGTCGAAATGCCCCGGGAATATGCCAGGCAAAAAGTTGGCATATTTGTTGAGGTGCTCCGCTCTGGGCCCACGGTCCCTCGCCGTCGGGCGATCCCCTCAACCAGGAGGCGGAGATGGAAGCACGGGTCAAGGTGCTCGGGCACCCCGTCCACCAGATGCTGATCGTCCTCCCGCTCGGGCTGCTGACCGGTGCGGTGATCTTCGACGTGGTGCACGTGCTGAGCGGAGGGGACCAGTGGGCGCTGATCTCCTACTGGCTGATCGCCGTGGGCGTGCTCAGCGGCCTCGTCGCGGCGGTGTTCGGCTTCCTCGACTGGACCAAGATCCCCGCCGGGACGCGGGCCAAACGGGTCGGGCGGCTCCACGGCGGGGGGAACGTGGTGGTGGTCGCCCTGTTCGCGACGAGCTGGCTGCTGCGCGGCGGGGACCCGATGGAGGCGGGGACGCTCCCCATCGTGCTGTCGCTCCTGGGGGGCGGCCTCTCCATGCTGACCGGCTGGCTGGGAGGAGAGCTCGTGGACCGTCTGGGCGTGGGGGTGGACGACGGGGCTCACCTGGACGCACCCAGCTCGCTCTCCGGGCGCCCCGCGGCGGAACAGGCTCCGTAGCGGCTCCGGAAATTCGGCGGGGTGGAGGTTGCGGGAATCCTCGCGCATAAAACAGGCGTTCGGTTGGCATACTTGTTGATGCCCGGCGAATCCCGCTCGGGCCATCCCGACCCGGCGCACGTCACCTTCCTTATCTCGAGGTGGGAGCATGAGACCTCTCGTGCGCTTCGCCCTCCTGGCCGCGCTCGCCGTTCCCCTTGCGGGCTGCGAGTACGTGGGGCTCCTCCGGCCCAGCGTTCTCAAGCAGCTCAACCCCCGCGTCGTGCGCCTGGTGAACTACTTCCCGCGCGTGGACGACCAGAACGAGGCCATGGTGGCCCGGCTCTTCGCCCACGGGGGGCTGTCGCACGCCGAGCTGGGTCGCGACGGGGTCTTCCGGGACGTGGTCCGCGTCCCGCCCGGCGAGTACATGTGGTACCCGGCGATCATCGTCATGAAGCGGGGCGGCGAGCTGGAGCTGGACTTCTACAACGAGGACCCCTTCTCCTACCACGCGGCGTTCCTGCCCAACGAAGGTGACCGGCACGCGCTGGTGCTGCCGATCAACACGCGCGGAAAGGCCCGCATCCGGCTGGAGCAGCCGGGGCTCTACTGGTTCGGCTGTCCCATCGCCAACCACGCGGGACGGGGGATGCTGGGGCTGGTGATCGTCGAAGGCGAGGTGCCCCCGGAAGCGAAGCTGGACCGTCCACGGCAGCCCAGGCCCTGAGGAGAACCCGTCCATGATCGAGATTCGCAGTGGGCACCGGGCCGCGGCCGTCGCGCTCCTGGCGCTCGGAGGCGCCGCGTGCGCCCGCTCCCTCCCGCAGTGGCCCGTCACGGAGACCAGCAAGCCGATGAGCGCGCTGAACGAGGCGATGGTGGGCTCCGCGCCGCCCGTCGCGGGCAGCGTGACGAGCGATCGCATCCGCAACGCGCGCGCGGAGCCACAGAACTGGCTGACGTACTACGGTGCGTACGACGGACAGCGCTACAGCACGCTCGACCAGATCAACACCGGCAACGTCCGGAACCTGCGGCCCGCGTGGAGCTTCCAGTTCGCTCCCCTGGGGCTGATCGCCAACCCGGCCACCTTCTCCTTCGAGGCGGCGCCGATCGTGGTGGACGGGGTGATGTTCGTCTCCGGGTGGGACGGCTACGTCTGGGCGCTCGACGCCACCGACGGGCGGATGCTCTGGCAGTACAAGCACGAGATCCCGCTGGACCAGCCCCTGTGCTGCGGGAACGTGAACCGCGGGGTGGCGGTCGCGAAGGGCAAGGTGATCTTCGCCACGCAGGACGGCCGCGTGGTGGCGCTCGACGCGACGAACGGGAAGCCGGTGTGGCAGCAGGCGTTCGCCGACCCGCGCGCCGGGGAGAGCGCCACCGTGGCGCCGCTGGTGGTGAAGAACCTGGTGATCGTGGGGAGCTCGGGGGCGGAGTACGGGGTGCGCGGGCACATGGACGCCTTCGACGTCGACACCGGCCGACGCATCTGGCGGCGCTACAACGTCCCCAAGCCCGGTGAGCCCGGAAGCGAGACCTGGCGTAGCGAGGACGCGTGGGAGCGGGGCGGGGGGACAGCCTGGATCACCGGGACCTACGACCCGGAGCTCGACCTGGTCTACTGGGGGACCGGCAACCCGGGCCCGCTCTTCGACGGCGGCCCGCGCCCCGGCGACAACCTCTACACCAGCTCGGTGGTGGCAATCGACCCCGACGACGGCACCCTGCGCTGGCACTACCAGTGGACGCCGCACGACGTCTGGGACTACGACGGGGTGAACGAGAACATCCTCTTCGAGCAGGACGGGCGGAAGCTGCTGGCGCACTTCGACAAGAACGGGTACTTCTTCGTCCTGGACCGCACCAACGGCCGGCTGGTGCGCGCCGTCCCGTTCGCCCGCGCCACCTGGGGTGACATCCACCCGACGACGGGGGCGGTGACCCGGAAGCTCGTCCCCACCCCCGAGGGGACGGACATCTGCCCGGGCCCCGCCGGGGCGAAGGAGTGGCCTCACGCCTCCTACAGCCAGCGCACGCGGCTGCTCTACACCCCCGTGGTGGAGGCGTGCGCCCGGTTCCGGCGCGGCCCCACGGTCTTCCGCGAGGGGCTCTTCTACCTGGGCGGGGACGCAGACGTGCGGCCGCACGAGCAGTGGGGCGAGGTGAAGGCGTTCGACCCCGCGACGGGGCGGCAGGTGTGGGGGTGGCGGGCGCGCCATCCCATCGTGGCCTCCCTCCTCACCACCGCGGGCGACCTGGTGTTCGTAGGCGAGCCCTCCGGCGCGCTCCACGCCCTCCACGCCCGCACCGGCGAGGTGCTGTGGACGTACCAGACGGGGAACGGCATCCACAGCAACCCGGTCACCTACAGCGTGGGCGGGAAGCAGTACGTGGCGGTGCCCGCGGGATGGGGCGGATGGATCGAGGGATTCGCCCCCGAGATGTTCGGCGCCCCGCGCGGCACGGCGCTGCACGTGTTCGCGCTGCCCTGAGGGCTCCGTCGGCCGACCCACGACTACCTGAAAAGGAGCGGCGGGGCGAATGCTCGAATTCGCCCCGCCGCGTCTGTT
>DASYWD010000453.1 GCA_035936415.1 Longimicrobiaceae bacterium | reverse complement strand
ACGCTCGCTGGACCGCTCCATCCGCACCGAGATCCACTATGCCACGCCCGAGAACTTCACCGGGGCGCCGCTCCCCGGCTACGAGGACGCGCGCGCCCTGCTGCGCCCCGAGGCGGCGCGGGCGCTGGCGCGCGTGCAGCGGCGCCTCCGGGCGGAGGGGCTGGGGCTCAAGGTGTTCGACGGCTACCGCCCCGTGCGCGCGACCCGGGCCATGGTGGAGTGGGCGGAGCGGACCGGGAACCGCTGGGTGATCGAGCAGGGGTACGTGGCGGAGCGCAGCGGCCACAACCGCGGCGGCACCGTGGACCTGACGCTGGTGGACCTCCGCAGCGGCCGCGAGCTGGAGATGGGCACCCCGTACGACCACTTCTCCCCGGCGGCGCACACCGCCAACGCGGGCGGCGAGGTGGAGACGAACCGGCAGCGGCTGGTGCGGGCGATGGAGGCGGAGGGGTTCCGGAACTACGAGAAAGAGTGGTGGCACTTCGGGATGCCCGGCGAGTGGGAGCCGCTGGACGTGCCCATCCGCTGCTTCCGCTGAACGCGCCGCCAGCTCCCGAGCCGCCCGCAGGCGGACTCTGCCGAATCGTACCGTGCCTCTTGACGGGACGCCGCGACAGCACTAGCGTACTACGCGCTGTCGTAACAACCCATGTCCCTCCGATCCCATGGACCGATACCATTTCACGTTCGATCCGCGGAAGAAGGGATTGCGCAAGATCCTCGGCGACCTCGAGGCGGACGTCATGGAGGCGATCTGGGCGCGCGGCCGGGCCACGGTCCACGACGTCCACAAGCGGCTCGCCGCGGCGGACCGAGAGCTCGCGTACACGACGGTCATGACGGTGATGTCGCGCCTGGCGGACAAGGGCCTGCTGGAGAAGCGGAAGGATGGCGCGGCGTACGTGTACATGCCTGCCGCGAGCAAGGAGGAATTTACCAGGCGCACCGTCGGCACGGTGCTGAGCGAGCTCCTGGACGACTTCACCGCCCCCGCGATGAGCCAGTTCGTCGACCTCGTGGGCGAGCAGGACGAAGCGGCGATCGAGGCGCTGGCGAAGGCCATCGAGGAGAAGCGGAGGCGAGCGGATTCCGATGTTTGAGTGGTTCTACGGCCCGTACACCAGACTCCTCCAGGGCGTGCCGGCCCTGCTGGTCATCCCGGGCACCTGCGGGGCGCCCGTGGACGTGCTCCGCGCGCTCACGCTGCTCCTCTGCGCCGCCGCGGGCGCGCGGATCTGGGCCCACTGCGTCGCCGACCGGCGCCTGCGCCGCCGGTCCCCGCTCTACGGCCCGGATGAGTTCTCGGGGCTCCACGAGCTCTATCGCGAGGCCGGCACGCGGGTCGGGCTGAAGCGCCTGCCCCCGCTGCACCGGCCCCCGGACGAGGCGCCGCTGGCGTTCACCACGGGGTGCTTCCGGCCCGCCGTCTTCCTGGCGCCCGCCCTGGTCCGCTCGCTGGGGGCGGACGAGCTTCGCGCAGTGCTGGTGCACGAGCTCGTCCACGTGCGCCAGCGCGACAACCTGCGCGCCCTGCTCGGCAGCCTGCTGCCCATCGGCGCCCTCGTGGTGGTCCTGCAGGTCGCGGTGCTCTACGCGCTCTTCCGGATGGAGCAGCGCCTCGGCTTCGCGCACGCCGGCCTGGTCGTCGCGGCGGTGCTCGCCGTGCTCTGGGCCTTCCGGTCCGTCGCCTGGCCGCGGGTGGTCTTCCGGCGCGAGCTCTCCTGCGACGACCGCGTGGTGGAGGCGCTGCAGAACCCGCTGGTGGTCGCCGCGTCGCTGGTGCAGGTGTGGCGCCTCCAGAATGCGCTCCCCCGCCGGCGGGGGGCGCGCTGGATCCATGCCCACCCCCTGCTCCGGAACCGCCCCAGCGTCGAGGCGCGCGTCCGCCGCCTGGTCGATTATCGGCCCGACCCGCGCCGCGCGTGGCTCACTGCGGCACGCCGATCGCTGGCCGCCGCGGCGCTGCTGTGGACGGCCCTGTTCCTCTGGAACTACCACGGCTCCGACCGGCACGTCCAGCTTCACGAGACGGCGGCCGAGTTCTACCGAACGTTCGCCCCGCCGCGGCGCTAGGGGGATCTGCGGGCCGCGCCCATGAAGAGAACTCCTCGTGCCCGTTTCCACTACGTCGTGTAGTACTCACCCGAGCCACCGTGAGCGCATTGAGCCAGAGAACACGACCGCCGGCACCGCTCGGCGCCGCCACCCTCGCGGGCCTGTGCGCGCTCGTCGCCGCGCTCGCCGTCGGTGGGACACCGGCGACGACGGATGCCCAGTCGCTTTTCCAGCGGGCGAGCGCCGTCGCGCGCGCGACCGCCAGCCGGCCCGTCGAGGTCGAGCTGCGGAGCGCCGCGCGCGTGCTCGTGCCGGGCGAGACGGCGGCCGTCGCGATCCGGCTCCGCCCAGAGCCCGGGTGGCACGCGTACTGGCGACACGCGGGCGACGTGGGGAGCCCACCCTCCGTGGAGTGGCGGCTCCCCGAGGGGTTCACGGCGGCCCCGCTCCGCTGGCCGACGCCGGAGCTGATCGTGTCACCACCGCTCGCCAGCTACGGCTACGAGCGCGAGGTGCACCTGCTCGGTGCCGTCCACGTCCCGCGCACCGCGCGCGTCGGGTCGACGGCGACGCTCACGGGCACCGTCACGTGGGTGGTGTGCAAGGTGGAGTGCGTCGCCGACGAGGTGGACCTCGCGCTGACGCTGCCGGTGGGAGCGGCCCCGGAGGTCGACACCGCCGCCGCTCGCGCGTTCACGGCCGAGGACGCGCGCGTCCCGGTGCGCCGCGCCGACTGGGTGTTCCGCTCGGCGGTGGACTCGGGCGCGATCGTGCTCCGCGTTCGCCCGCCCGACGGGTCGGGCCTGCTCGCGGGCGGCGACACGCCGCGCGTCCGATTCTTCGTGGACTCGGCCGGCGTCATCGACCACGCCGCGCCGGCCGCGGTGCGTGTGGACGGCGACGCGCTGGAGCTCCGGCTCGTGCGCTCGTCGTATGCCAGCGGGACCCCGGCCCGGCTGACGGGAGTGCTCGCGCTCGCGGGTCGAGACAGCGGTGACGAGGGGCTCGCGATCGAGGTGGATGCACCGGTGGTGGGCATGGCGCAGCTCGCGTCGGCCGACGGGCTCGGACCCGCGATCGCCGGCACCGGCGGCGCCGCCCTCGACGCCGGCGGGTGGCTCGCGCTCGCGATCGCCGGACTGCTCGCGCTCGTCGGCGGCACGCTGCTCAACCTGATGCCGTGCGTCCTGCCCGTGCTGTCGATCAAGGCGCTCGGCGTCGCCGAGGCGGCGGCGCACGATGGACGGACGGCACGGCGCCACACACTGCTCTTCGGCGCGGGCGTGCTCGTGTCGATGTGGGCGCTGGTGGGCGTGCTGCTCGCCCTGCGCGCGGCCGGCGCCGAGGTCGGGTGGGGCTACCAGCTCCAGAGCCCCGCCATGGTGGGCGCGCTCGCGCTGCTCGTGTTCGCCGCCGCACTCAACATGGCCGGCGTCTTCGAGCTCGCGCCGTTGGGCGGCACGCTCTCGGTCGCCGCGGGCCGCACGCCCCCGGCCGCCGAGGCGTTCATGAGCGGGGTCCTCGTCACCGCGCTCGCGACGCCCTGCTCCGCGCCATTCCTCGCCGCCGCGGTCGCGTACGGGATCGCCGGCGGGGCGGCGAGCGCCGTCGTCGTCTTCACCGCGCTCGGCCTCGGCCTGGTGTGGCCGCTCGCGCTCGTCGCCGTGGCGCCGCGCGTGCGCCGGTGGCTGCCGAGGCCCGGTGCGTGGATGGTGACGCTGCGGCAGGCGCTCGCCTTCCCGCTGCTCGCGACCGTGGTCTGGCTCGCGTGGGTGCTCGGCCGGCAGGCCGGGATCGACGCGGTGACGGCGCTGCTCGCCGCGCTCACCCTGCTGGCATTCGGCCTCTGGGCGCTGGGC
>DASYWD010000452.1 GCA_035936415.1 Longimicrobiaceae bacterium | reverse complement strand
CAGTAAGTTCGATTTGCAATACTCTAGTCGAAAGAGACGTCCCGGCCGGGGCCGGACCGCGCTCTATTCGCGTATCAACGATACGACCGTTGCAGCGCGAACGGAGCTGGCAACGATACTCCTGTTGCCGTCTCCGCCCTTCGGGTTACGATCGCTTTCGCGCTTCGTACTACCTCGCCAGCGGATCCGGCCGGAGCTGGAAGTGGATCGCCTTGCTGGTGGCCCCCTTCCCGCCCTCCATTCGGTGTATCTGGCATGTCATGGGAGGCGGCGAAGTAGCCGGGGCAGCCGCTCAGCGCAGCCGGGTCAGCCGGACGATGCGCGCCGTCGGCGCCATCGACACGAGTTCCAGCGAGATCCCGCGTGGCCCGTCTCCCATCAGGTACAGCGCCGCGTGGCCGCCGTCCGCGGCCGCGAGGGTGTGTTCGCCGCCGACGCGGCGGCTGGGGCGGCCGGGGAAACCCCCGGAAAGCGGGCCCGACAGACGCGCACGCTCGGAGTGGTCCCACGAGGTGTAGCGCGGCAGCTCGTGCACGACGCCGGGGTCGATGAGCCCGGCGGTGACGCTCGCGAGCGTCTGCCGGTCGATCAGGTCGGCGTAGTCGACGCCGAGCACGGAGGTGATGTGGGCGATGACCGCTGGTCGGTTGTTCCAGTCGATCGGCGCGTAGATGAGGCGCTGGTACAGCGTCGGCCGGCGCCCGTGGTCGACCGACGCCTCGCCCGCCAGCTCGCGCAGGAAGAGGAGCATGCGCGCATTCGCGCCGTAGCGGCCATTGTGCTGCCAGGGCCCGAGCTCCGGCCGTGTGCCCCACATGCCGTGCGCGCCGCCGTGGACCCCCGCTGGTGCGTCGCTGCCGACGCCCGAGTGACGCGCGTGGAGCGGCTGCCCCGAGGCGATGCGGCTGGCCGTCTCCTCCGCGAGCGTGGCCAGCCCCTCGCCCAGGATGCCGGCAATGCGGCCACGGCGGCTGGTCAGCAGGTCGGCGTTGTGGGCGTACTCGTGAAGGAACAGGCCCGCCGCCCAGTTCGCGTTCTGGTACTGCGGCTGCGCGAACCAATCGGGGTTGAGGAGGCTGACCACCATCTCGGAGGCACGCGGGCAGCTCGCCTGGCTCGCGACGTTCACGGTCGGCAGCGGTCCGTCGTAGGCGTAGCCGGCAAAGGACTGGAAAGCGGCGGGCATGAAGCCGAGCAGCAGGTAGAAGCGGCCGCCGCCCCCGGCGGGAGGCAGGTAGTCGGCATCGAAGACCGAGCGCATCGTCGGCAGCAGCCATCGGTCCGTCATCGCCGCCGCATCGCGCAGCCAGCCGAGCTTCGCCGGGTCGAGGTACGCCGCGGCCGACGGGTGCCGCAGATCGACGACGACGGCGACCTGTCCGGAGACGGCGACGACCTTCGCCTGGAAGCTAGGCACCGATTCCGCCGGCTGATGGCAAATGTCCGGCCTCCCGGAGTACCAGTCGACGAAGCGCAGCGTGTCCCCGGCGACCGCCGTCGCATAGCGGGGGTCGAAGGGTACCGGCGCCTGCGAGTACTTGCCCGTCAGCGCGGCCCGTTCGGGCATCGCAGGCTCCAGCGGCGTGCCGGCACCGCGTGCGGAGAAGGGTGCGAGCGATCCGCGTGCGTCGGCCGATGCGAGCGTCGAGGCGGTGGCGTCACCGGTGCCGAGGAGGCGGACGGAGACCAGCATCCGCTCGAACTCCACCCCCGCCGTCGGGATCGCCAGGTTAGCGGCGCTCAGCACGTAGTCCTCGTCGGCCGCGGGGAGGCGCAGACAGCGCAGGTCATCCTGCGTGAGGACGCGTGACTCGGCCGGGCGCAGCGAGACGCTCGGCGGGACGCGCACGATCGCGCCGATCGGCGCCGACCCCTCCGCCGACACCTTCACCGCGCGCATGTCGGTCTCGCAGGCGCGCATGGACGGCACCCGGAACTCGGCGACGCTGTCGGAGCGGGCGACGAGCTCCGTCGCTGCCACGCCGTCCAGCAGGAGCGAGCGCAGGTTCTTGAGGCCGGAGCCGCGGACGTGGCCGATCTGCCCGGGACGGAGCGTATCGACGGAGGTCACGTGGACCGGCCGCGTCGGTTCTACGGGTGCGCCGCCATCGCAGCCGACGATCAGCGCGACGACAAGCGCGGGGAGCAGCAGGGCACGGCGCATAGCGGCCTCCGAGTCATGGCGCATGGGGATGATGGGGCCGGCGCTCGGGCGTGTGCGGCCTGCCCGGTGACGCCTGCGAATGAGAGCGCCAGGATGATCTTCGCTGCCGTCAATTGCCGCCTCCCGCGGGCGTGGCCGGCAGGCGGTCGCGGATGAAGGTCGCCACCTGTGTCGCCGCGGGCGGGTCGAAGTTCGACAACACGACGACCACGTACCCGCCGTTCGGCTCGAACTCGAGGACGCCGCTCATCCCCGCCGCGCCCCCGCTGTGCCCGACGAATCGCCGCCCGCCCACGACGCGGTCGATGAACCCGTACGCGTACTGCGTCCCCTGGCCGGCCGCGACCTTCCCGGCCAGGAGCAGCGTCGTGTGCGCCGAATCCAGGAGTCGGCGCTCCCGAACCGCGACGGCGAAGCGCGCGAAGTCCCCCACGGTGGAGTACCCGCCCCCCGCGGGCGTGCCGCGGTACGGCAGCGTCGGCGCGTTCGACACGAGCGCGCCGGGCACCAGCTGTCGCGTGTAGCCGACCGCCCGCCCGGGCACGAGCGAGTCCTCGGGCGCCGTGCTGGTCGCCGTCATCCCCGCCGGCGCGAGCACGCGCGCCGCGACGTGGTCGTCGTAGCTCGTCCCGCTCACTCGCTCGATGAGGGCGCCGAGGAGCAGGAAGCCGTAGTTGCTGTACTTCCACTGCGTCCCCGGCTCGAACTGCAGCCCGCGCGTGCCGTAGAGCCGGAGGTAATCCTCCGTGTTGCGGAGCTCGGACCGGTGCGCCATGAACTGCGGCCCGAAGATGTCGCCCGTGCCGCCGGTGTGGGTGAGCAGGTGGTGAGGCGTCACCTTCGATCTCACCTCCGCGTTGGGGTAGTCCGGGAGGTATGTGCCGAGCGGCGCGTCGAGGCGCAGCGTTCCGGCCTGCACGAACTGCAGCGCCGCGACCGCGGTCAGCATCTTGTACATCGACCCGACGCGGAACTGCGTGAGCGTCGTGTTCGGGACGCCCCGCTCCCGATCCGCGAGGCCGTAGGCGCCCTCGAACAGCGTGCGCCCGTCGCGGGCGACGAGCACGGCGCCGGAGAACTGGCCAGCCTCCGTGTCGGCCGCGAGCTGCGCGCGGAGCGCGGCCACGAAGGCCGAGTCGCTCGCCGCCTGGGCGGCATCCGCTCCGGGTCTGGTGGGCTCGCCAGCGCCGCACGCGACGCAGGCCAGCAGGGTCAGGGCAGCAACGATCCGCATCGGGTCCTCCGTGTTCAGCAGTTCCCGATCTGGGACGGAGACGGTGTCACTCGCAGCTCACCGCCGGCCGGTAGGTTTGGTTATGCAGGCTGCCGGAGCCGCCACCGAGCCCGGTGCCGCCGCCGGTTACCCAGATCAGCCCGTTCACGAAGGCCGACCCGACGACCCCGTGAACGGGGATGGGCATGTTGCGGAGGCTCGACCACTGGTTGGTCCGAGGATCGTAGTAGTCATGGTCGGGGGTCATGCCGGTCGGTGCCTCGCCGCCCCAGACGTGGAAGCAGCCCCGGGCCATGACCCCGTTCATCCCGCTGCGGCCGCGCAGCATGGGGGCTGCGGTCGTCCAGGTCCGCGTCTGCGGGTCGAAGACTTCGTGCGCATCCGATTTCAGGGGCGACAAACCGTTGCCGAGACGCCCGCCGACCACGTGGATGCGGCCATTGATCGCCGCACCGGTTATGTGATTGCGCTGGGAAGGTAGATTCGGCAGCACCTCCCACCGATCGGCCGCCGGGTCGTAGACGGCGAAGTCGCTTCCGCGCGGCACGCGCCCCCCGGCGACGTAGATCTTGCCGCCGTGCGCGACGGCCACGCCCCCGCTGCGCGCCGTGGGCATCTTTGCCTTCTCGACCCATGCACCCGTCGCGGGATCCAGCTCGTACACCGTGTTGACAGCCGTGGCGCCCTGTTGATCATCCGTGGTTTGGCCACCGATCAGGTAGATCTTTCCATTGACGGCGGCCGCCATCCCGTGGTTGTTGGGCTGCGGGAGCTGCGGTCCGAGCTGCCAGCGGTCGCTCGCGATGTCGTAGACCTGCACCGTGCGGGCCGTCTGCCGGGAAGGGGGATAGCCGCCGAGGAGGTAGAGCTTGCCGTTCGCTTCGGCGAGGGCGAACTCAGAGTTGTTCTCGATCAATTGGGCCCGGAGCCCCCATTCGCCGTCGACCGGGACCCGCACGCGAACGCGAACGGAGTCACGCACGTCCGCGCGGTTGGAGAGCGTAGCGACCACGTACGTCGAGCCGACCGCAACGCCGCTGATCGCGCCGCTGGCGTTCACGGTAGCCACACCCGGGTCACGAGAGACGAACTGTGCCTCCTCACGGGTGTTGAGTACCGTGGCGGTTACCGAAGCGGAAGCGCCTACGTCCACGGTGACGCTGTCCGCGGAAAGTGTGAGCTGCGGATCACCGCTCCGTCCAACCGGGTCTTTGTCGCATGCCAGGAGGGCGGCAGCCGACAACACAACAGCCACCAGCGTGATTGCGGGTTTCATAACACTCTCCAGGGAGGTTCATCGATTCGATGCTCACGCCAACCATCGGGTGGCGTGGCCCAACCGCATCGCGTCAGCAAGCACTTACAACGACGGTTCCCCAGGCTGGTCGAGCAGGGTAGTCGGGTCGCTCTCCCCGCACGCGGCCACAACGATCGATGCGACCAGGGCGATTGCGAGCGTAGGGATCGATGTCGAGAACCGCATGAACCTCTCCTCGCGGCAGACCATCTTCCCGGGCGGCAGATCGTCCGGCATCGTCCGCCACGGAGCGCCGGAGCGCGCGAGACGAACGCCCACTCGTCGTCGCTGAAACGTGCTCTTTCTCTCACCGACTGGCAAGGATCCTGGGGCAAACCCTGGAACGGCTGGAGTGGATGCCCCCCATTCCCGCCTTCGTGGGCAAGCAGTCACCACCCTCGGTTCAAGGCCCCCCCCGACGCTCCGCACGCGTCTGGGCTTGAGGGCGTACGCGCCTCAGGCGATGACCGGCGCGGCGAAGAGCGGGGCGGCCACCAGGGCGGCGGCCCCGCGCAGCCGCGGGTACGTGCTCGCCAGCTCGGGGATGATGGGGGTGGCGGCGGCGGCCGGCGTCAGCGCGCGGGACGTGATCCCGGCGCGCACCAGCGGCTCGATCAGGTCCCAGGCGGCGGTGATCTCGCCGCCCACGACGATCCGCGCGGGGTTGAGGCCGTTGACGATCATCGCCAGCCCCATCCCCAGGTAGCGGCCCGTCTCCTCCACGGCCCGCCGCGCCCGCTCGTCCCCGGCGCGCGCCCGCGCCACCAGCTCCGGCACGGTGAGCTCGGTTTCCTCCAGCAGCGCCCTCGCTTTGCGCGGCGACGGCTCGTGGCCCAGGTAGCGGGTGAGGGTGGCGAGGTTGGAGGTGTACGCCTCGAAGCACCCCCGCGAGCCGCACAGGCAGAGCGGGCCCTCCGGGTCCAGGGGGACGTGGCCGAACTCCCCGGCGGCCTGGTCGTGCCCCCGCACCACCTGCCCGTCCATCACGATCCCGGCGCCCACGCCGTCGGACACCGTCACGTACACGAAGCTCCCCCCGCCGTCGCCGCCCCGCTCCCCCAGCCACATCTGCGCCAGGGCGCAGGCGATGGGCGCGTTCTCGATGGTCACGGGGAGCCCCGTGGCCCGCGCGAGAGGCTCGCGCACCTCCACGTCGGTCCACCCCATCTGTGGCGACCGCAGCACCCGCCCGGTGACCCGGTCGACCGTGCCGGGCACCACCAGCCCCACCCCCTCGATGCGCCCCCCGGCGCCGTGCGCGCGGACGAGCCGCCGGATCCGCGCCGCGAGCTCGGCGATCAGCTCCGCGGGATCGAAGATCGTGCGGAAGGTCTCCAGCGCGAGCTGCGTCCCCGCCAGGTCGCCGAGCATCACGTAGCTGCGGCTGAAGCGCACGTCCGCGGCGATCACCAGCCGGTCCCCGGTCCGCAGGTAGAGCATGGTGGGCTTGCGGCCGCGCGGGGCGTCGCCGGCATCCCCCTCGTAGACGAGGCCCTCCTCGATCAGCTCGCCCACCAGCAGGGTCACCATCCCCCGGCTCAGCCCCATGCGCCGCGCCAGGTCGGCGCGCGAGACGGGCTGGTGCTCGCGGACCAGGTTCAGGGCGATCTGCCGGTTCACCTCGCGCGGCGTGGAGCGCGTGGCCCGCCGGAAGTCGCGAGTGTTGATCTTCCGCATCCCTCCTCCTTTCCGTCCGGACCCCGCCGCCGGCCCACCCGGCGCCGTCCCCCGACAAGCTTCACGGTCGCGGCCCGCCACGGCAAGGGACCCGGCCGCGCGGGGCGTGGAAGTTGCACCCGGCGCCCCCGCCGCACGCGACCGGAGACGCCCCTGCCGACCCTCGACCGGGAAAAGCCTGGAGCCGGCATGATCAGCACGATCCTCCTCCTCTCCCTGCTGGGCTTCCTCCTGCTCCTCACCAAGCAGTACCTGATGCAGGGGACGGCGATCCGGGAGATCCGCCTGCTGGGGGAGGACCCCGAGGAGGTGAGGGCCGGGACCCCGCTCTTCCTGGAGCGCTACTCGGACCTGACGGGCACGCGGTTCTCCGACTCCGCCCGCGTCGAGCTGCTCTGCAACGGCGACGAGCTCTTCCCCCGCCTCTTCGCGGACCTCCGGGCCGCGCGGCGCCTCATCGCGCTGCAGATCTTCTGGTACAAGCCGGGGAAGCTGGCCGACGTCCTCCACGACGTCCTGGCCGAACGGGCGCGGGCCGGCGTGCGGGTGCTGGTGCTGCTGGACTACTTCGGCTCGTACGGGCTGGGCGAGGACTACGTCCGGTCGCTCACCGCGGCGGGGGTCGAGGTGGCGGTGTACCGGCCGCTGCGCTGGGAGACGCTGTACAAGGTCCAGCAGCGCAGCCACGTCCGCGCGGTGGTGGTGGACGGCTGCGTCGGCTACACGGGGGGCTTCGGGATCGACGACGACTGGAGCGGCGACGGACGGCACCCCGGCCAGTGGCGCGACACGCACGTGCGCGTGGAGGGGCCCGTGGTGGACCGGCTCCAGGGAGCGTTCGTGACCAACTGGGCGGAGGCCACGGGCGACCTGCTCCTGGGCGGCGGCATCTTCGCGCGCGAGGGCGGGGGCGACGGCGGGGGCGACGCCGACGTCCGCCGCGCGGGGATCACCTTCTGCTCGCCGAGCCTGGGGAGCACCACGGCGGAGCGGGCCTTCGTCCTCACCATCGCCGGGGCGCGGCAGCGCCTGTACGTCACCAACGCGTACTTCGTCCCGGACGAGAACCTGCGCGGCCTGCTCTGCGAGGCGGCGGGGCGCGGGGTGGACGTGCGGGTCCTCACCCCCGGGCTCAACACGGACCGCCGCTCCGCCTACTATGCCGGGCGCGCGCACTACGAGGAGCTGCTCGACGCCGGCGTCCGGATCTACGAGTACGAGCCCACCATGGTGCACGCGAAGACCATGGTGGTGGACGGGGCGTGGTCGCTGGTGGGGACCATCAACTTCGACACGC
Source organism: Longimicrobiaceae bacterium (assembly GCA_035936415.1). Taxonomy (NCBI): domain Bacteria; kingdom Pseudomonadati; phylum Gemmatimonadota; class Longimicrobiia; order Longimicrobiales; family Longimicrobiaceae; species Longimicrobiaceae bacterium. The sequence goes on along the minus strand of DASYWD010000452.1, from coordinate 2,580 downwards.
GCTCCATGGCGCTCAACGAGGAGGTGGCGCTGGCCGTGGCGGACGAGCGCTTCGCCGCCCGGCTGGAGGCGGTCTTCCTGGCCGACCTGCGGCACGCGAAGGAGGTCAGCGCGGAGTCGCTGCGGGGGCGCTCCGTGTTCGAGCGCATGAAGGAGCGGGCCGCGCTGCTCGTCGCGCCTCTCCTCTGACGCCGGAGCGCCCCGGTCCGGGTTCCCGGTCCGGCCTCGGAAAGCTTCTTGCGGTCCACGGGTGCACAGGCTGCGGCCTGCATCCGCGCAGGAAGAGGAGAACCACGTGAGCGCTCTCGACGAGATCCGCACCGGCATCCAGGAAAACATCCCCGCCATCCTGGGGCGCTTCCACACGGTCGTCAGGGATGAGGACCCGTGGATGCTCCTCCCGGAGGCCCGCCGCACCGATCACTTCGGGGAGCTGATCCTGCACGTGACGGAGGTGGCGCTCGGGGAGGGCCGTCGGGAGGAGCGTGTCCGGCAGATGCTCCACACGGCCGCGCGCCACGGCGAAGAGCGGCTGGCGGACGGGTTCCCGGAGGCGCTCGTCTTCCGCGAGCACTACCTCCTCCGTCAGGCCCTCTGGAGCTACGTCCGCGAGATGCACGACGGGGACAGCCCGCTCGCCTTCGAGGCCGTCGCCCGCATCGACACGTCGCTCTCCCTCTCGACCAAGGCCTCGCTCCGGGGCTTCCACCGGCCCACCTACGAAGCGCAGGGCCGCTGGCCCGAATGCATCGACGCCCTTGTGAGCGACTGGAGGACCCTGCCGTCCGTGGGGTGAGCGCGCGGACACCCCCACGAAGACCTCCGTCCACTCTCCGGCCGATGCACCGGCCCTACATCCCCGGGCTGGCCTGTCCAGGGTTGGTACAGTGCGTGCGTGCCTCCCGCGGACCGTTTATCCCGGTGGATCCCGGGTCCGCCGGCCGGTTCCCGCTCACCCGTCGTCCGGAGGCATCATGGCCGCTCCCTTCCCGCTGGACGGGCGCACTCGCGCCGCCGCGCCGGTTTTCCTGCTCCTGCTCGGAGCGCTCGCGGCCGGGGGCCTGGTTGCCTCGGACCACAAGGACGGACCCGTCACCACGGACAACCCCGCCATCGACATCGCGGACGTGTACGCCTTCCGCAGCCCGACGGACCCGGGGAGCCTGGTGCTGGTCATGAACGTGCACGGCTTCATCCCGCCCGCCGAGGCCGGGAGCGTGTCGTTCGATCCGGGGCTCCTCTACGAGCTCAAGCTGGACACCGACGGCGACGCGGTGGAGGACCGGGTGATCCAGGCGCGCGTCACGGGCTCCGGAGCGGACCAGAGGATCCACTTCCGCGGCCCCCTGGCGCCGGTCACGGCCGGCACGTCGAGCCGGCTCCTCCCCGGGGGCGACGTGGTGTCGGTCCCGTTCACGTCCACCGGAGACGCCCGCACCGCTTCGGGCGGGGGGCTCACGGTGTTCGCGGGGGTCCGCGACGACCCGTTCTTCTTCGACTTTGCGCGCTACCAGCAGATCGTCGCCGGGAAGGCCGACAGCTTCCGCCAGCCGGGAATGGACACCTTCGCGGGGACCAACGTCCTCGCGCTGGCGGTCGAGGTCCCCCTCTCGGCCCTCGGGGGCGGCCCGAAGCTCGGGCTCTGGGGCACCGTCAGCCGGCCGGCGGGCTCGCAGCGGGTGGCCGTCCGCAAGGACACGGGCCGGGAGGGAGCGGGCCTGGTCTACCAGCAGGTGGACCGGCACGGCATCCCGGGCAACGCGGTGGTCTTCATCCCCAAGCCGCAGACCCCGGAGTACAACCGCGCCGCCCCCGCCGGCGACACCCGGCGCTACCGCGACGAGGTGGTAGCGAAGCTCGTCGAGTTCGGGCAGCCGCGCGCGGAGGCGGCGAAGATCGCGGACATGGTGCTCCCCGACATCCTGACGATCGACACCTCGCGCCCCACGCAGTACCCCAACGGGCGGGCGCCCGCGGACGACGTCATCACCGCGAACCTGATGACCATCTTCGACCAGAACCAGAAGCTCAACGACGACCACGTGGACTCCAACGACAGGCCGTTCCTGGACACCTTCCCGTTCCTCGCTCCCCCGCACACCCGGTGAGGCGGCACCGCGCGCTCCTCGCAGCGGGGGCCCTCGTCGCGGCGGGGACCGCGCTCGCGGTCCAGGCCGCCGGGCCGGGAGGCGTGTCGCCCGGGGACGCCGGGGCCGAGGTGGCCGCGCTGTCGCGCAGCATCGACTTCTTCGAGCGGCGGCTGGCCGGCGATCCGGAGAACTTCCTGGCCGCCGGCCACCTGGCGGAAAGGTACGTGCTCCGCTACCGGCTCGCGGCGGACGAGGCAGACGTGCGGCGGGCGGAGGCCGTGGCCCGCCGGGCGGTGGACGTCTCGCCCGATCCCGCCGGAGCGCTCGCCCGCCTGTCGAGCATCCACCTCGCGCAGCACGAGTTCGCGGAGGCCCTCACGGCGGCGGAGCGGGCGGTGGGGGAGGACCCGTCGGATGCTCCCGCGCTGGGCGCGCTCTTCGACGCGGCGATGGCGTCGGGACGCTACGAGCGGGCGGAGTGGGCGCTCCGC
>DASYWD010000451.1 GCA_035936415.1 Longimicrobiaceae bacterium | reverse complement strand
GCCGTGTCCGCCAGGACGGGCGCCGGCGCCGCCTCGGGGGCGGTGACGGGCGCCACGACCGGCTCGGCGGCGGGCGCGGGCGCCTCCGGAGCCTCGGGGTCCGGGGTGGGCGCGGGATTGAAGGTCGTGAAGAACACCACCGCCGCGGCCAGGAGGACGAGGATCAGCAGCACCAGCCACATGGGGATGCGGCGCCCGCCGCTCCCCGCCTCGCGGATCGTGGGGGTGCGCTCCGGCTCCACGTACCCGGCCCGCGCCGCGGCGGGGTCGGCCGTCTCGACCGCGCGAAAGTGCAGCGGCACCCCGCCGAACCGCACCGACGCGCCGTAGACGAGCGGGGTGGGGACCTGCGGCGCCAGCCGCACTCCCTCCACGTAGGTGCCGTTGGTGGACTCCAGGTCGGTGATCCGCCAGGCGCCCTCGTCGAACTCGACCTGGGCGTGCGTGGCGGACACGGAATCGTCGGTGATCACGATGTCGTTCCCCGCCGCCCGCCCGATGCGGACCACGGGGAGCCGGATGGGGACCTCCTCCCCGGCCAGCGAGCCGGCCTGGATGCCGAAAGCGGCCAGCGCCCCGGAGCGGTCGCCCCGCGGGGTGATCTCCATGCCGTCAACCTCCTGTAAACGTTCTCCTGCCACGCATTGCGAGGCCGCAACGTAGCGACGCCCTCCCGGCGCGGCAAGCGCGGGCGGCGCAAGGAGCGTTCCCTGGAGCGGCCCGCCCGCGCGGCCCCCGGACGCACGAAAGGCCCGGCAGCCGTTCGGCCGGGCCTTTCGTGCGCGCGGGGCAGGCCCACGTCCGGTGGGTCTGCCCCGCAGTCGTGTTCGGCAGACGCGTCAGCGCGTCTGGATCTGGATGCTGCCGCCGCCCAGGGCGGTGGTCGCGTCGTCGTTGGCGCCCCGGGTCCACTCGTTGTCGTAGAGCAGACCGGCCGGCCCGCCGTAGATCCGGATCCGGAACCTGTCGGTGCCGTCGCCGCCGGCCGCCTGGCCGTCATAGGCGGTCAGCTGGAACTGGTACGTGCCGTCGAGGCCCGCGCCCAGCCCGGTCACCGTGCCGGTGCCGTGGTACATCGCCTTCGCGCCACCGACGGTGAGCCAGTCGTAGCTCGTGCTCCTGAACAGCAGGTCCGCCGCGTGGAACTGGAAGTGGGTGCTCCCGCTCGGCCGGGTGGCGCCCTTCTGGTAGCGCGAGACGAAGCCGAAGCTCGCCCTGCCCGCGAGTCCCGGGTTCGGCTTGAACGCGCCCGCCACCGAGTTGATCCAGCCGCCCCCGGCGACGAACGCGCCCGGGTCGTAGACGACCACGTACTCGGCGACCGCGGAGGCGCGGGCGCCGTCCGCGTCCGTCACCGTCACCCGCACCGTGTACACGCCGGCCGCGGCGTACGCGTGCGTGCCTCGCACGGACCCCGCCGCCCCCGCGGCCGGCTCGGCGACCCGCAGGGTCCCGCCCACGCCGGCCCGGCTGGTGGTCCCGTCGCCCCAGGCGATCGTGGTGCCCGGCACGGCGTGCGTGTCTCCGGCGTCGGCGTCGCTGAACGCGGCGCTCACGTCCACCGCACCCCCGGTCTGCACCGCAACGGCCGGGAGGGTGACCGCACCGATCGTCGGAGCGTGGCGGACGCCGACGGGGGCGTGCCTTGCGCCCACGCCGAACGGGGAGAACGACGCGACCGTGCCGCAGACCAGGAGCTTCACCGGGTCCACGTAGGTGGTGCGGTCGACCCACTGCTGCGTTCCGTCCACCGTCTCGCCGTGCAGCAGCCGCGGCTGCGTCCCGCTCGCCTCGTAGTACGCCGGGTCGTAACTCAGGCACACCGAGACGGGGCCCGAGAATGTTGCGGTGGTCGAGATGTCGTAGTACGCCCCGCCCGGGAGGGTGAAGCCGGACGGGATGGTCGGGGCCATCGGATTGTAGGGGTCGTAGTACAGCCGGGACACTTCCACGGCGCCCGCGGTCCCGACGCTCTCGAACGTCACCGCCACGGTCGTCCCCGTCGAGTTGTCCATCTGCAGCTCGACGGCAACGCCGGACCCGGAGGCGACGCTCGCCACCACGGGGAGCGGGCTGGTGACCTCCACGGTGAGGGACCCCATCACCCAGTTCGCGGCGTCCGGGTCGTGGTAGTCCGCGACCCAGAGCGTCACGTCGTAGGTTCCCGGAGCGCGGTAGGTGTGCGAAAAGGTCGGCACCGTGTCCCTCCTCCACCCGGTGCTGTCGCCGAACTCCCAGTAGTAGTACAGATAGTCGCCCTCGGGGTCCGTCGTCCCGCTCGCGTCGAACTGGATGGGCGCTCCCGCCACGCCGGTGTACGGGCCGCCCATGTCGACCGTGGGCGGCTGGTTGTCGCTCGTCCGCTGGAGCGCCGGCCGCGCCCCGGGGGTCGCATCCGGCGCGAGGGGGCCATCGCAGGCGGCCAGGCCCACGACGCAGAGTAGGAGCGCGAGCGTACGCCCGCGGCGGTTCGGCAAAGTGAAGTGGTGGGGAGGGCGCATGCGACTTCCTTCCCGGCAGATCGGCCGGTCTGGGCGGTGACACGAAGGCGCCGCGGCGGGCGGGAGGGGGTCCCGGGCCGCGAGCTGGGGGGCATATGTCGTTATGCCATATGTTCTTAGACGGCCGAAGCTCGCCTGTTCGGATGTTTCTGTCAAGGTCACGCGCGGGTTAGTTTAGAGCAGGTTGTGGCGACCGGATTCCGCTGGGACAAAAAGCAACAGCCCCACAGCCTGAACGGCTGTGGGGCAATGCCAGCTCCACCAGAAGAGTCTCCGGCAATCCTGGGGCGGTTCAGGCTACCGGAGCGCTCCAGGCCCGCAGCTCGGGCCGGTGGTGCTACTCCGCCACGAAGCGGCGGAGTGAATCCACTGCACGCAGCGTCTGCGCACTGGGCAGCGCCCCATCCTGAACGGCGCGGATGAGCGCATCGTCACGCTTGTAAAGATCGTTCCCGAACGACAGCTGCCCCCCCCGCAGGTAGGTGGTGAAGTAGGCAATGTAGACGGGAAGCTTGCGCGGAACGTCCACACGCTTGTCGTCCGGGCCCTGCTCCATCGCCTGGCGGACGCGTTCCGCCGGCCATCCAAGAACCCACTGCGCGAGCTGCTCGGGCTTCTCCAGACGGATGCACCCGTGGCTGAATGCACGCACGTCCTCCTCGAACAGCTCGTCCTGCGGCGTGTCGTGCAGGTAGATGTTGAAGTCGTTCGGGAACATGAACTTCACCAGCCCGAGCGAGTTCTCCGGACCGGGCTTCTGGCGGATGCGTGTCTTGCCACCCTCCCGAAACGTCTCGTAGTTGTTCTGAGCCATGTACCCGGGGTCCGCCTGGATCTTCGGCCAGAGCTCCTTGGTGGCGATGTCGTCCGTCACGTTCCAGTAGGGCCGAAAGACGACGAACTCCACGGAGTCGCTGAAGACCGGGGTGATGCGATCCGTGTACTCCTCACCGACGATCACCTTCATCTCCAGGGCCTTTCGTCCACCGTCGTACGCCTCCAGCCGAAAGGCGGGAACGTTCACCAGGACGTAGCGCGAGCCGAGCGAGCGCGGCAGCCAGCGGAAGCGCTCGAGGTTGGCGGCGATCTGCCCGAGCCGATACGCCGCCGGGGTGTTGAGCGACGCGACGGTCTCCTCCCCCAGGACGCTGTCGGCCTCGATGCCGTGCCGGGCCTGGTAGTCAGCCACGGCGCCGGCGAGCTGCGCATCGTAGACAGACCCACCGGCCCGGGCACGGGCACCCGCCGGAGTGCTGTCGGCGCCCGTCTGCTGCGCTGCCGGCGTGCTGGCGCCGAGCAGTTCCTCCGCCTCCAGCCGTTGACGAAGAGCCGCCAGCCGCACGGACGAATCGGTCTGCCCGGGCCTGAGCGCCTTCCCCTTGGGCACCGCCGGCCAGCCGCCCTGCACGGCCAGCTTCCGGTAACGCTGGAGCTCGCGCACGAGTGCAGCGTAGTCTTCGTCCTGCGGCCGCATCCGGGCAATGGAGCGGTCCAGCGGCTCCTCCCGCAGCGCACGAGCCAGCGCACTGTCGACCTGCTCCTCCTGGGGATCGATGTGCCACCCTTCGGACACCGTGCGCGGATCGAGCTGCCCGGTGAGCAGGTCCTCGCCGAGCGCTGCGTACGCTGCCGTCAGCAGGACGTCGGCCGTGGCGAGCTGCTGCGCCGTGGGGCGCGGCGTCTCCTTCACCGCTACCAGCGCACGCGCCAGCTCGTTCAGCGGGTACGCATCCACACGGAGCGCATCCGTGTGCGCATCGATCAGGGCCTTCAGCAGCGCTTCCGCGCGATCCTCGGCGAGGCCGTTCTTCGTGAGCCAGAGCGGTCCCTGGCGGTAGCGCTCGTAGAGCCTCTGCACGTGCCGCCACTGATCTTCGTCCAGCGGTGCCGGCCGGGTGGCGCCGAGACGCTGCTGGATCCCACCCCGGATCGCACTCGCCGGGACGCCCTTGACTGCCTTCAGTGCCTGCGGGTTCCAGGAGCCGTCCACCGATGCTGCGGATCCCTCTTCCCCGGTGCTCTCACCTGCTCTGGCGCTGTCGCCGCCGCAGCCGGCGAGGAGGATCAGCAGGCATGCTGCGGCCCCCGCCACACCACGGGACGCGGATGTCGAGAAGCTGTTCATGATCTCCGTTCCAGGAACCATGTAGATCCGGGCGCCGAAGCGCGTATCCCCAATCACGCAAACAGCTTATACACCGGCGGCCACGTCCGGGTGCCGGATGGCTGCCCGGCCCCCACCCCGGCACGGAGAGTGCGGCTGTGATGCCGCGGCCCGAGCGGTGCCGTTCGTCCGTCACTGGAAAGGAAACCGAATGCTCGTCCACATCATCGCCGACTATGGCCATGGTGATCTGGCCTTCGCCGAGGTGGTGCAGCGCATCCGGCTGCACCTGCCCGACGCGGAGCCGATGCTCACCCCCGTACCCCCGTTCTCCACCCTGGCCGCCGGCTTCTGCGTGGCGCAGCTGGGGATGAACGAGGCACCCGCCGGAACGTTGATCTACCACAACGTCGCACCTCGAGAGGACACCGACGAGGCTCGCTCCAACAACGCGGGCGAGCGCCTGGCCTATGCGCGGCTGCCGACGGGGGTCCGCGTCATCGGCGTCAACGCCGGCCACACCTTCGCCTTCGTCCGCGACGTCGCCGAAGAGCTGCGCTGGGCCGCCGTACCCGCCGAAGGCTCCCAGTTCCGCTCCCGCGACCTGTTTCCGAAGGCCGCCGCCGCGGTGGCGCTGGGGGAGCCGGACGCCCTGGCCGAGGAGATCGACCGTGCGGAGATCCCAGATGTTCCCCCGAGCTCTGTCGCGTACATCGACGGCTACGGGAACCTGAAGACCACCATCCGACCCGCCCGGAACGATGCGCGGGCTGGCTCCCGCGTCACAGTCCGCATCGGCGAGGCGGAGTGGAGCGCAATCCGGAGCGACGGCAGCTTCGCCGTCGCTCCCGGGGAGATGGCGTTCGCGCCGGGGAGCAGCGGCTGGGCGGCGGAGGGCGGGGAAGCGATTGCGTGGATGGAGCTGTTCCTGCGCGGGGGCAACGCGTGGGAGGCCTTCGGTCGTCCCTCCGTGGGTGAGCCGATCCGGATCAGCGAAACGGAAGTGTGAACGTGGCGCAACCCCTCTCCGGGGCGGCAACCCTGTAGCGCACGAAAGGCAGGTGAGCCTGCCGGACTTCGACGGCCAAAATGCCGGGTTCTGCCGGTGAACCTGTTCCAGAAGTCGTCCCACCCAGGTCAGACCGCATCAGCGAATCGCCTCACGGATCTTCGGCTCCATGTCGGGCGTAACCACGGCCGGACGGGCTGGAAGGGCGGTGTCACCCCGACGGCCGTTACGTTCGATGTCCTCGATGAGCAGTTTCATCGTGCGGATCTCACGTACCTGCGAGGCGATGATCTCATCCGCCAGCTCCCGCACCCTCGGATCGCGGATCTCCGCCTTCCGGGCGTTGTTGATGGCGATCGAGTGATGGGGGATCATCGCCTTCATGAACTCGGTGTCGCCGATCAGGGTCTGGGCTCGGTTGACGTAGAGGAGGACGCCGCCGAGCAGGACCGCGCCAGCGAGGACGGCGATCTTGACACCGATTCCCTTGTACATCGACCACATGTAGCCGAGCATCACGACGGTCATCACCGCCCCCATGACGAAGGAGGCGACCAGGCGATTCAGACTGAACATCGCGTGGTCGGCTTCGTAGACGAGCTGGTACATCAGGAAGAACATGATGAACGTGGACGTGGCGATCATCGCCGCGAATCGTCCCCAGCCCATCTGCATCGTCTGCTTCTGCTTATCCATGACTGCCGTATCGTGCCTGGTGGAAGGGGAGACTACCGGACCACTGCTGGTGGCGAGGCAAAGAGTCGGCCAGCCAGACAAGACTTGGTCGCTCCCCCGCTCCGTCGCTTGCTGCCGTCGGGACTGTGGGATTCGACCCCCCGACCCCTGTCTCTGTTGCGAATCCTGTAGTGAGAAACTCACAACAGGTACGAAGGAACGCCCTACCCGAACTCCGGGTGGGGCGTTCCTATTCTCTCCCGCGCAATGTACCCGTCCTGTACCGCGGCGGTGCCGAAGGAGTTCGACTAGAATCTACCGGGCACGTCAGAGGGATCGTCGCTGGACCAACTCTGCTACAGATCCGGGGATTGGCTGGAAGGCACTGACGCCGGTCGGTGCTCCCTCCAGGGCGACGTTCACCGGGTCACTCCGCCGGTCCTGCTACGAGCATCCGATGGCCGACTGAACTGCCTGGCCTTCCTCCACCAGCTTTGCGGCCGCCGCCTCCGTGATCTTCTTGCCACCGTGATTCCGCACGTCCCTCACAAACATCTCCAGCCTCATGCATGCCTGGGCCGTTTCGTCCACCATAAGGTGGTTCAGAGCCTTATGGAGCTGGTTCATGCTGCCGTTGGAGACCCCCGGGGTCTCTCCGGCAAGCGCGATGAGACGTTGGAGTTGCTCCGCCGGGGTGAGCCCAAAGAGGGCGAAGGCGAGGTCCGCAGGCATCGGCTCTTCCAGACGGTCTGAGAGGAAGGCGTAGCCTCCGCCTGCGTCCATGACGGCGCCCTGGCCGGTCGGGGGCGTCCGCACGTGGGTGCCGTACCGTGAGATCCCGATCCAGTAGGTGCCGGGATAGAGCACCAGAGGCTCGGAGATCGGTAGGATTCGCAAACCATCGCGCACGACGGTCTCCTCGTGGGTGAAGCTCCGGGTGGCGATCAGGGCGCCCGGGATCCGGGGATTCGCCTCATTGGCGGCGAAAAATCGAAGTGTATAACTGGGCCACAGTGGGAGAGGCACTTCTACCAGGGTGAGGCCGACCTCGCCGAGGACCCACCGCTCCCCCAGTGGTACGATGAAGTCGTCCGCGAGGAAGCTCCCGGAGCCCACCCCGATCGGGTAGAGGTTGTCCAACTGCTGGTATACGGCCCCATCGACCGTGAGGGGCACTGAAACGTCGCTTCGGAAAAACCGTAGCGAGGAAGTGCCGGGCGAAATCGTCGGGACGTCGGAGCAGGCGGTGAACAGTGCAAGCAGCACAGCAAAGAGAGGAAGGAATGAAGCAGCTTTCCGGCAGGTGGAGACCTGCTTCCCGGGTCGGGCGACAATGCGAGGTTCCATGCTTGCCTCTCCTTCGACGCAGAGGGTTATCGGCCGGACGTCGGATACGTCACTGCTTCGGCGGCGCAGCGGTCTGGAACAGACACGAACGAGGAATTGAACGCAACCCGAAAAAACAATGGCGCGGCCGGGTCCGACCAGGACGGAGGATAGCTGTCAAGCGCCGACCAGTCCACTGCCAGGCATGATACCCGAGAAAAAGAACACCCGGCAGGCGTATGTGCCTGCCGGGTGTTCTGCTGTCTGCAGCGCCCACTCCAGGACTCGAACCTGGGACCCTCTGATTAACAGTCAGATGCTCTAACCAACTGAGCTAAGTGGGCTCGCTCCCCGCACGGGGAGCACGAAGGATAACCAGAAGGGCGCACCCCTGTCAATCCCCTCGCCCGGAGCGGGCGCCGGGTTCGCCACGCCCAGCGCGAGCCGAGGGAACCTCAAGCGCCGCATGGGGTTCATGGAATTGCCCCTGGCTCCCGCCGGGGTACGGATCCTGCCGGTAGCGCCCATGTCGAGGGACGCCGCACCCTCGCCCACCCGGTCCGCCGGGAGAGCCTCCACGACGGCCGTGCCGCTGTACCCGTGTAGCCGCCCATGAAGCCGTACCGCTCCACGCCCGCCGCCGCGGGCCTCGCCGGGCTCCTCCTCGGCCTCGCGCTGACCACGTCCTGGTCCGCGGGCGAGGTGCGCGAGCTCGCGTCGGGGCTCACCGCCCTCCCCTCCATGGACGAGCTGGACCCCATGCCCGTCCTCCCCCGCACCCGCCTGGTGGTGGCGATGGAGGAGGCCCGGTCCAGCCTGGAGCGCCACCGCCCCTGGCGCGCGTGGCAGGAGCTGGAAGCCCACGTCGCCGATCCGGCGGAGGCGCCGGCCACCGCCGTGCTCCTCGCGGCGCGGGCCGCCTCCGAGTGGGGCGGGTGGCGGGAGGTGCGCGAGCTCCTGGCCGGGCGCGACTGGCTGGGCCGTGCCGAAGGGGGCGAGGGATGGTTCCTCCTGGGCCGGGCGTACGAGGAGGCGGAGCGGATGGAGGCGGCGGCGGACGCGTACCGCCGCTACACGGCGATCCCGGGCGCGCGCTCCCGCGCGGTGGCGTACGCCCGCCTGGGGAACGTGCTCCGCGGCGAGGGGCGGCACCGCGAGGCCGCCGCCGCGTTCGGCGCGGCGGCGGAGCAGACGCCGGGTGCGCGGGACTGGCTCCGCACGCTGCAGGCGGAGGCGCTGGCCCGCGCCGGGAGCCCGGAGGTGGTGAGCGTGGCCGCCGCCTCGGCGGGGGTGTCCGGGCCGGTGCGGGTGAGGCAGGCGCGGGCGGAGGCGTCGTTCTGGACCGCCTCGGGCGACACCGTCCGGGCGCTGGACCGGCTGGACCGGGAGGTCCGCGGCCTCGTCTCCCTG
>DASYWD010000450.1 GCA_035936415.1 Longimicrobiaceae bacterium | reverse complement strand
CCCCGGAGGCGCATCGCGGTGGAGCGGCGCGGCACGGTGCCCGGCGGGGGGCGCATGGCCGCGTACCTGCGCGCCACGGACGGGGCGCGGATCGCGGCGTTCGAGGGGCCCGGGGCGGTGGCGCCCCCCGTCTTCCACGCCACCTGGGAGACCGGGGCGGCGCTGGAGCTGCTCACCCAGGTGGCGGAGTCGATCCCCTCCTTCGGCGGGGTGGTGCACCTGGAGAGCGAGACCGTCCCGCTGCGGCCCCTGCGGCCGGAAGACCGGTACCGCTGCCGCGTCGAGCTGGAAGGGACCGAGGAGGATCCCCGCGGCGTGAGCCTCCGGGTCTCCGCGCGCAACTGGAACGGGGCGGAGCAGCTCTGCTCGGAGGGGAGCGCCCGCTTCCTGGTGCGGACGCGCGAGGCGGCGCGCGCGGGTCCGAAGCCGAAGGGGGCGCGGGAGACGGGCGGGGCGGCGGCCGCGGAGGCGGAGGGGTGGGCGGAGCTGGCGCGGTGGTCGCTGGGCTCGGGGGCGGGGCGGCGCTACGCCCGCGCCTCGGGGGACTACAACCCCATCCACCTGTGGGGGTGGACGGCCCGTCCGTTCGGCTTCCGCCGGCCCGTCCTGCACGGCTACTGCACCGAGGCGATGGTGGCGCACGCGCTGGTGGAGCGCCTCTTCCGCGGCGACCCCACGGCGCTGCGGCGGCTGCGGATCGCCTTCCGCGCCCCGCTCCTCCTCCCCGCGCGGGCCTGCCTCCTGGTGCGCGAGGCGGAGGGCCGGCGGAGCTTCCGGGTGTCGGCGGTGGACGGGGAGAAGACCTTCGCGGAGGGGGAGTTCACCGGCGCATGAGGCGCGCTGCGGCGGGAGGGGACGGAAGCACGCGGGCCCCGGCGATCTCGCCGGGGCCCGCGTCCGCTCAGGGGTAGAGCCTCCGGAGCGACCACCCGCCCGGGGCGTCCGGGTCGCGGGTGTACACGTCGCGCTCGTGCAGGCGGCTCGGCAGGGCGAACCAGAGCTCGATGCGGTCCGGGACCACGCGGAAGCCGGACCAGAAGGGCGGCCGGGGGATCTCGCCGCCCTGGAAGCGCTCCTCCACCTGGAGGATGCGCTCTTCCAGCGCGGCGCGCGAGGGGAGCTCCTCGCTCTGCCGCGAGGCCCAGGCGCCGACCTGGCTCCCGCGGGGGCGGCTGCCGAAGTAGGCGTCCGCCTCGGCGTCGCCCACCGGCGCGGCGCGGCCCTCCACGCGCACCTGCACCTCCAGCGGCTGCCAGTGGAAGCAGAGCGCCACCCACGGGTTCACGCCGATCTCCCGCGCCTTGCGGCTCCCCAGGTTGGTGTAGAAGACGAAGCCGTGCTCGTCGAACCCCTTGAGGAGCACCATCCGCGAGGAGGGGCGCCCGTCCGCCCCCACCGTGGAGAGCGCCATCGCGGTGGGCTCCGGGAGGTCGGTGGCGCGGGCGCGCTCCAGCAGCTCCCCGAATCGTGCGAGGGGCTCGGGGAGCGTCGGCGAGCCGGTCATCCGCGCCGCCTCAGCGGTGGCGGTGGCCGGTGTGGGCCGGGTCGCCGCGCTTGACGGTCAGTGGCACGGAGGCGCGGGTGTTCTCCCAGGTGAGCACCATCTCGCCGGGGCCGCCCTTGCCGGGCTCCAGGGCGATGGTGAACTGCTCCACCGGCCTGCGGAGCCGGGTGACGCGCATGGGGATCCGGGCGAGGTCCTGCGCCGGGTCGTACTGCGTCCCCCACTGCCCGGTCTGCCGGTTGACGATCAGGTGCCACCCCTCGGCGGTGGGGAGCGTGTACAGCGTGTAGGTGCCCTTCGGCACCTCGGTGTCGCCGATGCGGAGGTCGGCCTCCGTGACCAGCGTGGTGGCCGCGTTGGCGCCGGTGCGCCACACCTTCCCGTAGGGGACGAGGCCGCCCATGATCTTGCGGCCGCGCATGTACGGCCGGCCGTAGTCCACGAGCACCGTTGCGCCTGCGGCCTCCATGCGCGCCGTGTCGCGCGGGCTGGCGACCGGCTGCTGCTGCGCCGCCAGCTCCCCCGCGAAGCCGATTGCGACCGTCGATGCGAACGCGAGCAACGTCCGCGCAATGCGCGTGCGGATCATCCTGCGACCTCCGTGAGGCGTGATAGGTGCGAGAGACGGGTGGATGATAGACCCGGGGAAGGGGGAGGGGCAAGGCGGCGAAGGGGGAGCGGCCCGCGGCAGCGCGACGGCGCGGGGACGGGGACCGCTACCCCGCCAGGAGCGCGCAGGCGGAGGCCAGGTCCACGTTGCCGCCGCTCAGGATCACCCCCACCCGCGCGCCCCGCAGCTCGGGGATCCCGGCCAGGAGCGCCGCCACCGGGACGGCGCCGGAGGGCTCCACCACCAGCTTCGCGCGGGTCCAGAGGAAGCGCATGGCCTCGACGATCCCGGCCTCGCTCACGGTGCGCATGTCGTCCACGTGGGCGCGCACCAGCGGGAAGGTGACGGCGCCCAGGGCGGGGGTGCGCAGCCCGTCGGCCACGGTGGGCGGGTTGTGCACGCGGTGCAGCGTCCCGGTGCGGAAGGAGCGGGTGGCGTCGTCGGCCAGCTCGGGCTCCACGCCGACCACCCGGCACCCGGGGGCGGCCCCCCGCGCGGCGAGCGCGGTGCCGCCGAGCAGCCCGCCGCCGCCGCAGGGGGCGAGGAGCACGTCCAGCGGCCCCGCCTCCTCCAGCAGCTCCAGCGCGGCGGTGCCCTGTCCGGCCACCACGTCGGGGTGGTCGTAGGGGGGGATGAGCGTCATCCCGCGCTCCTCCCGCAGCCGGGCCGCGATCTCCTCGCGCGAGGCGGCGGCGGGGTCGTACAGGATCACCTCGGCGCCGTAGCCGCGGGTGGCCTCGAGCTTGGCGGCGGGAGCGTTCTCGGGCATCACCACGGCGGTGCGCGCCCCCAGGATCCGCCCGGTGAGCGCCACCGCCTGCGCGTGGTTCCCGGAAGAGAAGGTGAGCACGCCCGCACGCCGCTCGGTGTCGCCCAGGCGCGAGACGGCGTTGTACGCGCCCCGGAACTTGAAGGCCCCGGCGCGCTGCAGGTTTTCGCACTTCAGGAAGACCCGGGCGCCGACGCGCTCGTCCAGCGTGCGCGAGGTGAGCACGGGGGTGCGGTGCGCCACCCCCCGCAGCCGCTCCGCCGCTTCGCGGACGGAGTCGAAGCCGGGGAGCGGCGGTGCGGCGTCAGCCTTCGTCGACATGCAGCCAGTCCAGGGAGGTGTGGGGCGCGTGGCGGTCCAGGAGCTCGGTGATCCGCTCCTGGCTGCTGACGGTCCGGGCGATCTCCGCCAGGCAGCGGAGGTGCTCGGCCGGGCGCTCGGACGCGCTCAGCAGCAGGAAGACCAGCCTCGCCGGAGGCCGACCCAGGGACGTCTCGATCCCCTGGGGGCTCACTCCCAGGAGGAGGATCGGCTCGGGGAGGCCGGAAAGCCGGGCGTGCGGCACGATCACGCCGGGAAGGATCTCGGTGGCCGCGTCGGGGCCGCCGTCCTCCAGCGCCGCGAGCACGCGGGCCGCGCGCACCGGGTCCCGGAACTCCGCCTCCGCCATGCGGCGCAGCGCGACGGGGAGCGGGGAGCGCTTCAGCTCGATGACGCGCCGGGGGGTGAGGCCGCCGTTCCGCCCGGGAGCCGCGCCCTCCGGGGTAGGCTCGGTCTCCGGCGGGTACACCATGATGAAGCTCTGCGGGACCAGCGTCGCCAGCCGGGCGGGGAGCCGCGCCAGGCGGGGGTGCCAGGGGAGGGTTCCCTCGCGCGCGCTGATCACCACCACCAGGTCGTCGTTCCTGAGCCTGGACTCCAGCACGGGGCGGAGCTCGTCCCAGCCGGCGGCGGGCTCCCAGGTGGCGGGGACGCGGGGCGTGACGGAATCGTAGGCCTCCTCCAGGCGCGCCGCGTCGCCCTCCACCGGGAGCGCCAGCACCGTCGCTCCCACCCCCCCCGCGACGGTCTTGACGGTGCGCAGGGCGCCGAGGAAGCCCGGGTGGCGCTCGATGGCCGGGGGGAGCACCAGCACCACGCGGCGGGTGGTGTTCAGCGGGTGGCCCAGCTTCACCACCATCACCAGCTGCCGGCTCCGCTGCAGGAACCGGTCGAGCACCGTCCCGAAGATGCGCCGGGCCCCGGACCTCCGCCCGTCCCACCCCATGATGACCAGCGAGCTGCGCGTTTCCGCGGCCCCGCGCACGATCCCGGCGGCCACGTTGCGGTCCACGCGGGCGAGGGGGACCACCGGGACCTCCGCGCCCGCCGCGTAGAGGACCGCGTGGGCGAGCGTCTTTTCCGCCTCCGCCACCTGCGCCTCCGTGGCCTCCCCGGCGTCGGGGACCACCATCAGCGGGTGCACCGGCTCCTGCCCGGAGCCACGGACGATGAAGGCCAGGTCGAGGAGCGCGTCCGCGGTGGCGGGGTTCGCCAGGGGGATCAGGATGCGCCGCGGGGCGTCCGAGGGGTCGTACGGCTTCCGCTCCTCGCCGAGCGCCACCTCGCGCCCGAAGCGCTCCGTGACCCACGGCCCCACCAGGGAGGTGAGGAGGATCATCAGCACCACCCCGTTGACCTCCGTCTGGTCCAGCAGACCCACCTCGTACCCCACCAGCACAATGGCCAGCGTCCCCGCGGCGTGCGGCACCGAGAGCCCGAACACCACCCACCCCTCGGCGGCGGTGTACCCGAAGATGCGCGACGACACCCACGAGGCGACCCACTTGGCGAGGGTGACGCCCAGGGCCAGCGCCGCCGAGATCCCCCAGGCGCGCGGCGAGTCCAGCGCCCGCACGTCCACCAGCATCCCCACCGAAAGGAGGAAGAAGGGGATGAAGAGGGCGTTCCCCACGAAGTGGATCCGGTTCATCAGCGGACCCTGGGGCGGGATCAGCCGGTTGAGCGCGAGACCGGCCAGGAGCGCCCCCACGATCGGCTCCACCCCCGCCGAGTGCGCCAGGTACGACACCGCGAAGAGCGAGGCCATCACGAAGACGAACTCCGGCGCCGCCTCATTCCCCACGTTGCGGAAGTACCAGCGCCCCAGCTTGGGGAGCCCCCAGAGCACCCCCGCCACGTAGATGGCGAAGGGGAGGGCGAGCTGCACGACGAGCCCGGGTCCCAGCCCCGCCCCCGCCGCGTTGGCGACCACCGCGAGGAGGACGAGCGCCAGGATCTCGGTGAGGATCGTCCCGCCGAGGGTGGTGGTGACGGCCTGGTTGCGTACGATCCCCAGGCGGCTGACGATGGGGTACGCCAGCAGGGTGTGCGACGCGAAGGCCGAGCCCAGCAGGAGGGAGGAGAGGAGCGAGTACCCCAGCACGAGCCCCATCGCCGCGCCCAGCACGGCGGGGATGAGGAAGGAGAGGGTGCCGAAGACGATGCTGCGGTTGCGGTAGCGGTTGAACTCGTTGAGGTCGAGCTCCAGCCCCACCATCAGCATCAGGTACAGCAGCCCCACCGTCCCCAGGAGGACGATGGTGGCGTCGCGCGCCAGCAGGCCGAACCCGTTGGGGCCCACGGCGGCGCCCACCACGATCAGCCCGATGATCCCCGGGATGCGGATCCGCTCGAAGAGGAGCGGCACCACCAGGAAGATTCCCATCGCCAGCGCGACGATGAGGACCGGGTCCGTGAAGGGGAGCGTGGGGAGGACGGCCAGCGCGGGAAGGGTCATCTACTCGGGTGCCGGGGGACGGGTCGGGGCGGAACGGCGCGGTAAGGCGTCGCCGCGTGCTCCGGCTCTGCTCCGCACCCCGTGTGCCGCCCCGGCCCGGTCAGTACTTCGGGATGGACGGATCCACGTCGTCCGACCACCCAAGGATCCCGCCCTTGAGGTTCCAGAGGCGGGTGTACCCCTGCTCGCGAAGGTGCTGCAGCGCCTTGGCGCTGCGGGCGCCGGAGCGGCACTGCAGGACGATCTCCTCCTGCGGGTCGATCTCGCCCGCGCGCTCCGGGAGCTCCCCCAGCGGGACCAGCCGGGCGCCGTGCTCCTCCAGGTTGGCGATCTCCCACTCGTGCGGCTCGCGCACGTCGATGATGGTGAGCCGGTCGCCACGGTCCAGCCGCTCCTTGAGCTCCGTGGGGGTGATCTCGGGGACGTCGCTGCCGTTCGCCATGGCCTCCTCCGTGGGTCCGGCCTGCGGGACGCCGCAGAACCGGTCGTAGTCGATCAGCTCCCGGATGCTGGGCTCGGCGCCGCACACCGGGCACTCCGGGTCCTTCCGGAGCTTCAGCTCCCGGAACTTCATCCGCAGGGCGTCCAAAATCAAGAGACGCCCCACCATGGGCTCGCCCACGCCCAGGAGCAGCTTGAGCGTTTCCGCCGCCTGGAGCGTCCCCACGATCCCGGGGAGCACCCCCAGCACGCCCCCCTCGGCGCAGGAGGGGACCAGCCCCGGCGGGGGCGGGTCGCGGAAGAGGCAGCGGTAGCACGGCCCCCGCTCGGCCCAGAACACGGAGGCCTGCCCCTCCCAGCGGAGGATGGAGCCGTAGACGTTGGGCTTCCCCTCCAGCACGCAGGCGTCGTTCACCAGGTAGCGGGTGGGGAAGTTGTCGGTGCCGTCCACCACCACGTCGTACTCCCGGACGATCTCCCGCGCGTTGGCGGAGGTGAGCCGGACGGGATGCGGCTCCACCCGCACGTGCGGGTTCACCGCGCCGATGCGGTCGCGGGCCGAGTCCAGCTTGGGGCGCCCCACGTCCGACGTGCCGTGCAGCACCTGCCGCTGCAGGTTGGTGGCGTCCACCACGTCGAAGTCCACCATCCCCAGCGTCCCCACCCCCGCGGCGGCCAGGTACAGCGCCACCGGCGAGCCCAGCCCGCCCGCCCCCACCAGGAGCACGCGCGACCCTTTCAGCTTCCGCTGCCCGGCCGGGCCCACCTCAGGGAGGATCAGGTGCCGCGCGTAGCGGAGCGTCTCCGCGCCGGAGAGCGCCTCGCGGTCCGCGGGGATGCCGCTCATCGCGCGGGGCCGGCCCGGAGCTGCCGGGCCTCCCACACGACGAGCGCGCCCACCGCCGCGAAGCCCAGGGCGGCCAGGAGCAGCACCATGGCGACGGGGTCGCCCGGCCCGGGGAGGCGCACCTCGCGCCCCGCCTCCTGCCAGGGCCAGAGCGCCCGCAGGCTCCCGGCCATGAGCCCCACCAGCGCCGCCATGGTGAGGTCGTGCCGGTGCTCCAGGAGCCAGTCGAGGAGCTTGGAGAAGAGGCCGATCCCCGTGGCCGCGCCGGCCACGAAGGTAAGCACGTAGGCGGGGTTCATCTCCTTGAGCGCACGCAGCGTGGGCTCGTACATCCCCATGACCTCCAGGAGGAAGGCGCCGCTGACGCCGGGGAGGATCATGGCGCAGATGGCGACCGCCGCCGAGCCGAAGACGCGCGGGAGCGACGGATCTCCCCCGGCGTGTGTGGCGGGAAGCCCCACGAGGACGAAGGCGAGCACGGCCGCCGCCGCGACCACCGCCAGCATCCGGGGGCCACGGGAGCGGAGCCTCAGCCAGGGGATGGCTATGGACGCGGCCACCAGCCCGAAGAACAACCCCCGCGCCTCGGCGGGGTACCGCTCCAGGAGCGGCGGGATGATGCGGCTGGCGATGCCGATGGCGGTGACGATCCCCAGCGCGAGCGGGATCACCAGCCCCCACTCCACCTCGCCGAGCGCCTGGCGGGCGCGCGCCGTGTCGCCGCGCAGCGGCGCCGCGACGGCGGTGAAGAAGTTGCTGATGGAGTCGATCAGCCGCTCGTAGACGCCCACGATCAGCGCCATGGTCCCGCCGCTCACCCCTGGGATGATGTCTGCGGTGCCCATCAGCAGCCCCTGCGCGAAGTGCAGGGGGAGGTTCTTCGTCCTGGTTCTCATGCTCCTGGGGGTTGGAGTGCGCGGGGCGAACGATGGCGCCCGCGCCGCCCAGCGTCAACAGGGGAGGCCTGCGCCCTCGCCCCGGCGCGGCCGTGCCGCTATCTTTGCACGTCGTTTCACCTTCGGGAGGAGGCGCGCGCCGCGCCTCCTCCGGACCCTACAGGAGCCCCGGATGTACCCGTTGCGCTGGATCTCGCCGGTGCTGCTCGCCGCGCTCGCGGGGTGCGCCTCCGCGGAGGGCGCGGCCTCCGCCCCGTCCGCGCCCCAAGTGGTGGAGGCGGTGGACACCGTCCCGCCCGCCCCCCCCGCCGAGCCGGAGGTGCCGCTGGAGGCGCGGTGGGCCGCGCCGTTCGCCGTGCAGAGC
>DASYWD010000449.1 GCA_035936415.1 Longimicrobiaceae bacterium | reverse complement strand
GTGATGCCCTCGGCGGCGCGGAAGCCGGGCGACGGGCGGACGGCGAGCTGCGCGGCGTCGGCCCAGCGCCCCCGCTCCAGCGCGTAGCGGGCGGGGATGGCGGCGAGCCCGTAGTCGGTGGCGATGGAGGGGGCCGCGGCGACCCCGCTGCCCTCGTCCAGGATCCGGCGCGCCTCGGCGTCGCGCCCCTGCTGGAGGTACGCGTAGACCAGGTAGTCCCAGGCGTGCACGCGGTCGAAGGAGGCGGCCTTCGCCCCCTGCCGCTCCTCGTACGCCTTCGCCGAGGCGGCGGAGCCGCGGTTCGCCTCGATGGACTCGTCCCACATCCCCAGGCGCGTGAAGATGTGCGAGGGCATGTGCAGGGCGTGCGGCACCGAGGGGGCGATCTCGGCGTAGCGCTGCGCGGCGTCCACCGCCAGGTGGGCCAGCGGCGGGGCGTCGTGGGCGTGGATCAGGTAGTGCGCCAGCCCCGGGTGCGCAGGCTGGGCCCGGAAGAGGGGGCGCAGCAGGTCGGCGGCGCGCTTCTGCCGCTCGAACGCCAGGTCCGTCGGCGGGGCGTTGGAGGCGACCGCCAGGGCGTAGAACACCGCGGCCTCGGGGTCGTCCGGGTTGCTCTCGTGCACCCCCTTCATCGCCTCCTCGTAGGCCAGCAGGCGGGCGCGCGAGTCCAGCCGCTCGTGGTCGCGGAAGATGCGCGCGGCGGCCTCCACGTAGGCGCGCTCGCGCGGGGTGGGCGGGCCGAGCGCGAGCGCCTTTTCGATGGCGGCGAGGCCCGCCTCCAGGGCCGGCTTCCCCGGCGCGCCCGCGAAGGGGTTGCCGCGCAGCGTCATGGCCTTCCCCCAGTACGCCATGGCGCAGCCGGGGTCGGCCTCGGCGACGGCGTCGAAGGCCCGGGCGGCCTCCTCCCACCAGAAGGAGTGCAGCAGCGCGACCGCGCGCTCGAAGCGCGGCTGCGCCTCCGCGCTGCACGAGGTGGGGAAGGCCACGCGCCCCAGCGTCTCCGGGGGGGCGCCTGTGTGGGCGTGGTGGTCCTGGGCGGAGAGCCCGGGGGCGAGGGCGCCCAGCGAGAGCGCCAGCAGCGGGGCGATACGGCGAGGGTGCATGATGCGGCTCCTCCTGCGGGGGCGGGCGGGACGGGCGCGCTCGCCCGTCCACCGCACGGTGCCACCCGCCGCGGCGTCCGTCAAGCAAACGTGTGGCGGCCCGCGGGGCGTTGCCCATCGCCGCCCGTTCCCGTTAACGTGTTGGGGCATCCCTGCCTGCCCCGGTCCACCCCGATCTCCCGGAAAACCGATGAAGTCAGCCGCCCCCCGCGCGCTCCTCTGGCTGGGCGCCCTCGCGCTCCTCCCCGCCCACGCCGCCGCGCAGGCGCACGACGCGCGCGTCGGCGCTGCGGTGGAGCGCTTCGCCCCCGCCACGGTGCAGGCGCGGCACCGGATCCACCAGAACCCGGAGCTGGGGAACCGCGAGTTCAAGACGGCCGAGATGGTCGCGCGGCACCTGCGGGGGCTGGGGATGGAGGTGCAGACGGGCGTCGCCCACACCGGGGTGGTCGGTGTGCTGCGCGGGGGGAGGCCGGGTCCCGTGGTGGCGGTGCGGGCGGACATGGACGCGCTCCCGGTCACGGAGGACACGCCCTACCCGTTCAAGAGCACCGTACGGACCACCTACAACGGGCAGGAGGTGGGCGTCTCCCACGCCTGCGGGCACGACGTCCACACGGCCGTGCAGATGGGGGTGGCGTCGGTGCTGGCCTCCATGCGCGACCAGGTGCCGGGGACGGTGGTCTTCCTCTTCCAGCCGGCCGAGGAGGGGGCGCCGCTGGGCGAGGAGGGCGGCGCGGCGCTGATGATGAAGGAGGGGGTGTTCGACCGCTGGAAGCCCAGCGCGGTCTTCGGGCTGCACTCCTTCTCGGAGATGGAGGTGGGGAAGGTGGGGTACACCCCCGGCCCGGCCATGGCGGCGGCCACGGAGTGGCGGGCCTCGGTGCGCGGGAAGCAGGCGCACGGGGCGGCGCCGCACCTGTCGGTGGACCCGGTGGTGATGGCCTCCCAGGTGGTGACGGCGCTGCAGACGATCCGCGCCCGCAACCTGTCCCCCTTCACGCCGAGCGTGGTCACCGTGGGGATCATTCGCGGCGGCGAGCGGCTGAACATCATCCCCGCCGAGGTGAAGCTGGAGGGGACCATCCGCACCTTCGACCCGGCGGTGCAGGACGAGGTGGAGCGCCGGATGCGCGAGATCTTCGAGGGGACCACCCGCGCGGGCGGCGGCTCGTACGCGCTGGAGTTCAACCGCGCCTACCCGGTGACGGTGAACGACACCGCGCTCGCCGCGCGGATGCGGCCGACGCTGGAGCGGGTCGCCGGGAGCGGCAACGTGGTCCCGGTGGAGCCCACCACGGGCGCGGAGGACTTCTCCTTCTTCGCCAGGGTGGTGCCGGGATTCTTCTACCGGCTGGGCACCGTGAAGCCGGGGACGGTCTCCGGCGGGCACCACACCCCCACCTTCATGGCTGATGACGCCTCCATCCCCGTGGGGATGCGGGTCATGTCGAGCCTGCTCCTGGACTACCTGGAGGCTGGGGCGGCGGGGAGATAGGACCCCCTCCCGGGCCTTCTCACCGCCACCCCAGGTCGGCGGAGAGAGCGCGGGCGGCCTCGGCCACGTGGCCGCCCAGCTCCGGGAGCGACTCGCGCGGGGCCCGGGACACCGGGGCGGAAATGGAAACGGCGGCGACCACCTTCCCCCGGTGGTCGCGCACCGGCGCCGCCACGGCCACCAGGTCCTCCTCCAGCTCCTGCCAGTTGACCGCGTACCCCTGCCGCCGCACCTCGGCCAGCTCCGCCACCAGGCGGTCCGGGTCGGCGACGGTGGCCGGGGTGCAGCGGGGGAGCGGGTCGGGGAGGAAGGCGCGCACCTCGGCCTCCTCCATCCAGGCGAGGATCGCCTTGCAGGCGGCGCTCGCGTTCACGGGGAAGCGGCGCCCCACCATCCCCATGTGCATCACCGGGCGCGGGCTCTCCGCCGCCTCGATGTTCACCCCCTCCGTCCCCACCAGCACCACCAGGTTCGCGGTCTCCCCCGTCGCGGTGGTGAGGCGCTGGAGCGCCGGACGCGCCACCTGCTGCAGGGAGGTGGACCGCTTGGCCATCTCGCCCACCGCCGTGACCTGCAGCGAGACCCGGTAGCGGCCGCTGTCCGCGTCGCGGTCCAGGAACCCGGCCTCGTCCATGGCGCTCAGCCAGCGCGAGACCGTGCTCTTGGGGCGGCCCAGGAGCTCCGCCGCCTCGGTGACCCCCACCTCCTTGCGCAGCGGGGTGAAGAGGTGCAGGACCTCCATTGCCTTGTGCAGCATGCCTCTGTTATTGTAGGTTGCGAACCGTGGAAGCGGGTTCCATAATATGGAACAACGCGCCGGGTGACAACGGCCCCGCCCCTCCGCGCTCGGTCCTCTCCACCACGATCCGGTCCGCAGCAGGTCCCGCGTTTTCCCGTTCCACCCCTGCAGGAGGTCAGGAATGACCCGCCTATCTCGTAGGCACCGGGCGCTGGCAACCGCCCTCGCGCTGGCGGCGCTCTGCGCCGCGAGCGTACCCTCGCTGGCCGCGCAGGCAACCGGCACCATCCGCGGCCGGGTGACCAACGCCTCCAGCCAGCGCCCCCTGAGCGGCGCGCCCGTGGCGATCCCGGGCACCAACCGCCGTGCCGTCACCGACGAGACCGGCTCGTACCAGATCGCCAACGTCCCCGCCGGAAGCCGCACCGTGCGCGCGGAGATGATCGGCTTCGCGCCCGTGGAGCGCGCGGTGAGCGTCACGGCCGGTGGAACCGCCACCGCCGACTTCGCGCTGTCGGAGTCCGCCATCTCGCTCGACGCCCTGGTGGTCACCGCCACCGGCGAGGCGCGCACGCGGGAGATCGCGACCAGCATGGCCAAGATCAGCTCGCAGAACATCGAGAACGCGCCCGTCTCCAACCCGCAGGACGTGATCGCCGGCCGCGCGCCCGGAGTCACGGTGATGTCCAACTCCGGGCAGCCGGGGGCGGGCGGCACCATCCGCATCCGCGGGACGAACAGCGTCAGCCAGGGGAACTCCCCGCTGATCTACGTCGACGGCGTGCGGATCTACCACGAGGGCGGGCCCGTCGCGCTGGCGGCACGCCAGGGGAGCCTTCCGCTGAACGACATCAGCGCGGAAGACATCGAGAGCATCGAGATCGTGAAGGGCGCCGCCGCGACGACCCTGTACGGGACTGAGGCGTCCGGCGGGGTGATCCAGATCTTCACCAAGCGGGGGACGGCGGGGCCCCCGGTGTGGAGCGCGGAGGTCACGACCGGGATGAGCCGCATGGGCCACGTGGGCCCCTCCAGCGACCGGAACGGTCTGTTCATGAACCGCTGCAGCGGCGACGGCCTGTTCGGGGTCAACTACGACCTCCCCCGGTCCAGGACCAAGCCCGACACGGTGCGCTTCGTGGACGTCACCTGCCCCTCCGGCGGGTCCTGGCTCAAGGACGGCGGGATCCGGCGCTACAACCTCTCGGTGCGCGGAGGCGCCGAGAACATGACGTACTTCCTCTCCGGGAACTACGGGGGCGAGACCGGGGTGATCGCCCCCGCGGGCGGCGGTACCCTGGGCGTCGACGGCGAGCCGGGGTGGAACAAGGACGGCGGGATCCGCGGCAACTTCTCCTTCCAGCCGAGCGGGAAGCTGGAGTTCTCGCTGAACAGCGCGTACACCCGGCGCGTGACCCGCTGGGTCCCGGACGGGAACAACGGGAGCGGCCTCCTCCTCAACGTCTCCCGCGGGCCGTTCAACAACTTCAAGGGCGGGAAGGGCGACCAGTGCTCGGGCGTCCAGGTGACCTGCCTCTCCAACGGCTACATCCTGACCCAGCAGAACTTCAACCGGGGCGACCACTTCATCACCGGGTTGACGATGAACTACCGGCCGACGGAGCGGCTCAGCAACCGGCTGTCGGTGGGGTACGACTTCAACTCCCAGAACAACCAGACCGTCTACCCCTACGGGTACCCCAACGTCGCGCTCGGCCTCATCTGGGCCCAGGACTGGGAGCACTCCAAGCTGTCGGTCGACTACGTCGGGTCGTTCCAGGACGAGATCGCCTCGCTCGCGTCCACCTTCTCCTGGGGCGCGCAGCTCTTCGAGGACCGCGACACCTACACCCGGGTCAACGGGGAGAACTTCGCGGGCCCGGGGGAGCCCACCCTCGAGTCCGCCGCCAAGGTCCTGCTTTCCAGGGACCGGAACCAGCGCGTGATCAACGCCGGCCTCTTCCTCCAGGAGATGGTCGGCTGGCGGGACCGCCTCTTCGTGACCGCCGGGATGCGCGTGGACGGGAACAGCGCCTTCGGCGAGGAGTTCGGGCTCCAGATGTACCCGAAGCTGAGCGCCTCCTACGTCCTCTCCGACCACGACTTCTGGCCCCAGTGGTGGGACGCGATGAAGCTCCGGGCCGCCATGGGGTGGTCGGGGAAGGCGCCGGGCGCCTTCGACGCGGTGAAGACCTGGGACCCGATCGCGGGCGACGAGGGGACGCCGGGCGTGAGCCCGCGGCAGCTCGGCAACCCGAACCTCGGGCCCGAGCGCACCCGCGAGTACGAGGCCGGGATGGACGCCAGCCTCTTCGGCGGGAGGCTGGGGCTCGACCTCACCGCGTACCGCCAGAACACCTTCGACGCCCTGATCCCGGTGGAGTATCCGCCCTCGCAGGGGTTCATCTTCTCGCAGCTGGAGAACGTCGGCGAGCTGCAGAACACCGGCTTCGAGGCGCAGCTCAACGGCGGGGTCCTCCAGACCTCCATGCTCGACTGGCGGGCGCGCGTGAACTACTCGCAGGTCAGGAGCGAGGTCATCGACGTGGACGGGCGGGAGATCTCCACCGGGAGCGGGACGTTCGTGAAGGAGGGCTTCGCGATCCCCGCCTACTTCGGGGCGAAGATCACCAACCCCGACCGGTTCGAGGATCCCCTCGTGGAGGAGAATGCCTTCATCGGCGGGGGATACCCGACGCGCACCGTGGGCGTGGGGACCACGCTCACCTTCCGGGACAGGGTCACGCTGGACGCCCTGGGTGAGTACCAGGGCGGGCACTACCTGGCGAACTGGGTGGGCTACCAGAACGCCCGCCGCGGCACCTGGGCCCCCTGCCACGACGTCCAGGAGAAGCTCTTTGCCGCCCAGCGGGGGAACACCTCCGCCCTGGAGGGGGTGACGGCGCGGCAGCGGGCGCAGTGCGCCATCGACCGCACCAAGATGAACGACGACTACTGGATCGAGCCCGCGGACTTCTTCAAGCTGCGGACCGTCTCCCTCACCTACGAGCTGCCGAGCCGGTGGCTGCTGGGAGGCCGCTCCGCCAGCGTCACCCTGGCCGGGCGGAACCTGTTCAAGAGCAGCGGCTACAGCGGCACGGACCCGGAGGTCTACGACGCGCGCGACGCGAGCAACGGCGACGCGGTCAACGAGCTGGGGCGGCGCGACTACTACAACCTCCCGCCGGTACGGTCGGTCATGGCGTCCGTGCGCGTGAGCTTCTAATGCGTGAGGAGAACCCATACATGAAGCCCTACAGTGGATTCTGGAGATCCGCGCTCCTCGCCGGGATGCTTCCGCTCGCGGCGTGCGGGGACTTCTTCGAGGTGACCAACCCCGGTCCCATCGAGGACGAGAAGCTGAACTCGGCGGATGCCGTCCCGGGGCTGGTGGCCGGGATGTCCTCCGACCTGTCGATCCGCTTCGACGACCTGATCATGCTCAACTCGGTCGCCGCGGACGAGCTGGCGCACGGGGGGAGCTACACCGCCCCCGGCCTCTTCTACCGGGGGAGGATCCGTCCGGAGGACGTGAACTTCCACTGGGCCGGGATGCAGCGGGCCCGCTGGGTGGCCGAGAACGGGATCGAGCGGATGAAGAACATCCCGAACTACCGCTACGGCACCGACGTCCACTCGGCGCGCGCCAACCTGTTCGCGGGCTTCTCGAACCGGACGCTGGGCGAGAACGTCTGCTTCGCGGTGATCGACGGCGGCCCGAAGCAGGACTTCAAGGTGCACTTCTCGCGCGCCGAGGCCCAGTTCACGGAGGCGCTGCGGATCGCGGAGTCCATCAAGAACCGGGAGCTGACCAACGCCGCCCTGGCGGGGCGGGCCTCCGTCCTGGCGTGGCAGGGGAAGTGGGACCAGGCGGTCCAGGACGCGGCGCAGGTCCCCACCAGCTTCGTGATTAACGCGGTCTTCTCGGAGAACAGCGCCCGCGAGAACAACGACCTGGTGGTGGAGACGCACGAGCGGCGCGAGTACACCGTGTACAACACGCAGTGGGCGAGCGTATTCAGGGACCCCCGGGTTCCCTGGGACACCGTGTACACCGCGGCCCGGAGGATCCAGAACGGACAGGACGGAAAGACCCCCTTCTTCCGGCAGAAGAAGATGGGGCCCTCGCGGGGCGCGGACATCGCCCTCGCGAAGGGGACGGAGATGCGGATGCTCCAGGCCGAGGCCGCGCTCCGGAAGAACGACATCGAGGGGGCCTTCGCGCTCATCAACGAGCAGCGGAAGTTCTACGGAATGGCTCCGCTCACCGCCCCGGCCACGCTGGCGGAGGCGTGGAAGACGCTCCAGAAGGAGCGTGGGGCCGTGCTCTGGCTGGAGGGCCGCCGCTTCTGGGACCTGCGGCGCTGGTTCGAGGAGTCGGGGCCGGCGCACAACGCCTTCCTCAAGGACCGGGACAAGTGCATCCCGATCAGCCAGGAGGAGATGGACGCCAACCCCGCTCTGCGGGGGTGATGCGCCCTCGCGGCTGACCCGGGGCCGTCCCCGCCGCCGTCCGGGCGGCGGGGGCGGCCCCCGATCTTCCACACACCCGGAGCGCAGTACAGGCCGATGAGATTCGAGTACCGGAACCCGGCCGCGGCGGGGGGGCTCCCGCGCGGCGAGTTCCGCCAGGGAACCGGACAGGCAGGATGAAGTCACGGCAGGCACCGCCGCAGGCGGGATCCCGCGGTTCCGGATCGCGCCCCGACACGGCGGCTCCGCGGTCGTCTTCGAGGGCGCTTTCGCCCGGACGGGCCCTGGCCCTGCCGGGCGCGTTCAGCCTCGCACTTCTCGCCTTCGCACTCCTGACCCCCATACGGCAGCACCCGGACCTGCTCCGGGCGTTCCTGGGTGCGGGAGGCGTGCTGCTGGTGTGGAACGCCGCGCTCTTCCTGGCGGCGCGGCGAACGCGCCGCACGCTGACGCTGGAGATCGCCGTGCACAGGCACCACTGGGCGCAGGCATGCGCCCAGGTGGCGGTGCTGCTCTACTGGGGCTGGCACGTGCGCTTCGTGTATGCCTTCCTGCCGCTGATCCTCGCCCAGCTGATCTTCGCCTACGCCGTCGACAGCCTGTTGTCCTGGTCCCGGCGTGGCAGCTACACGCTCGGGTTCGGGCCGCTCCCGGTCGTTTTCAGCATCAACCTGTTCCTGTGGTTCAGGCCGGACTGGTTGCACTGGCAGTTCGCGATGGTCGCGCTCGGATTCGCCACGAAGGAGTTCATCCGGTGGAACCGGGAGGGACGCTCCACGCACGTCTTCAACCCGTCCGCATTCCCGCTCGCGGTGGCTTCGCTCGCACTGATCCTGACCGGCACGACGGAGATCACGCTGGGCAAGGAGATCGCGCTCACCTATTCCCACCCGCCCCACATCTATCTCTGGATCTTCCTGGTCTCCCTGCCGGGCCAGCTCCTCTTCGGGGTGGCGAGGATGACGATGCCGGCCGTCGTCACGCTGTACGCGGTCAGCCAGCTGTACCTGAACGCGACCGGTACCTACCTCTTCTACGACGCGCACATCCCGGCTCCCGTCTTCCTGGGAATGCACCTGCTGTTCACCGATCCCGCCACGTCTCCGCGCACCGACCTGGGCCGGATCCTTTTCGGCATGCTGTACGCGCTGGGGATCGCCGCGTTCTTCGTGGTCCTCACGTCGGTGGGTGCGCCGACGTTCTACGACAAGCTGCTCCCCGTGCCGCTCCTGAACCTGGTGGCCGGGCGCATCGACCGCCTGGTGACGTCGAGCCCGCTCGCGCGGCTGGACCCCTCCAGGCTCGGCCGGGCGTGGGCACCGGTACGGCGCAACCTCGTCTACGTCTCCATCTGGGCCGGCGTGTTCGCTCTGATGAGCGCGGTCCAGGGCGTGGGCGACCGGCATCCGGGGCAGTTCCTGCCGTTCTGGGACGCGGCCTGCCAGGCGGGGAGCACCCGCGCGTGCGAGTACGCCTTCGTCCGGAAGTACGGCTACTGCAGCAGGGGCTCGGGCTGGGCGTGCAACGAGGTGGGGATCCACCTGGCCGAGCTCGGGCGGCCCGCCGGCCCGCTCTTCGGGCGCGGCTGTGACCTGGGCTTCTCCCCCGCCTGCGAGAACCTGAACCGCGACGCGACCGGCGCCGGAAGCTGGGCTCGCGCCCGCCCTCTCCCCGCGGATCTGCCGATCCTGCTGCGGGGGAAGGAGCCCATCCGCGAGCGGGCACCGGCCGAGCTGTACGCCCTCGCCTGCCGGCAGGGGTGGCCGGGCACGTGCGGCGGGTCCGTCCGGTAGCCCTTTGCATCCACTCGCATCCGACAGGAAGCCTATGACGCTTCGCAAACGAACGCCGGGCGCGGTCTTCCTCCTGCTGGGCGTCGCCCTCCTGGCGCACCCTGCCCCGGCGCAGCGCCGCCCCTCCCCCGCGCAGCTCAAGCGGGAGGTGGCGGCGGAGGTGGCGGGGCTCCAGAAGCTCTCGCAGGAGATCACGGACATGATCTTCTCCTTCTCGGAGCTGGGCTTCCAGGAGGAGTGGACCGCGGACTACCT
The DNA here is from genome assembly GCA_035936415.1 of Longimicrobiaceae bacterium. NCBI lineage: Bacteria > Pseudomonadati > Gemmatimonadota > Longimicrobiia > Longimicrobiales > Longimicrobiaceae > Longimicrobiaceae bacterium. The sequence continues at coordinate 8,539 of DASYWD010000449.1, read as the reverse complement.
CACCGGGATCCTCGAGAAGGAGGGGTTCCGGGTACAGCGCGGCTGCGCGGGGATGCCCACCTGCTACGTGGCGAGCTGGGGGCGCGGAGCGCCGGTCATCGGGATCATGGGCGACATCGACGGCCTCCCCGAGACCTCGCAGCGTCCGGGCGTGGCCTACCACGACCCCCTCATCCCCGGCGGCCCGGGGCACGGGGAGGGGCACAACAGCGCCCCGGCGGTGGACGTGGTGGCCGCCATCGCGGTCAAGCGGGTGATGCAGAAGCACGGCCTCCCCGGCGAGATCCGGGTGATCCCCGGGGTGGCGGAGGAGCTGGTGGCGAGCCGCACCTACATGGTCAACGCGGGGATGTTCCGGGACATGGACGCCATGCTCTCCACCCACGTGGACAGCGACTTCCGCACCACGTACGGAATCAGCGGCTCCGGCCTGGTCTCCACCACCTACACCTTCGCCGGGCGCTCCGCGCACAGCGCCGGAGCCCCCTGGGCGGGGCGGAGCGCGCTGGACGCGGTGGAGCTGATGAACGTGGGGTGGAACTTCCGGCGCGAGCACCTGCGCCTGCACCAGCGCTCGCACTACGTGATCGCCAACGGGGGGAGCCAGCCCAACGTGGTCCCCTCCGAGGCCGTGGTCTGGTACTACTTCCGCGAGCTGGACTACCCGAAGATCCGGGCGCTGCACGCGCTGGGCGACACCATGGCCTCGGCGGCGGCGCTGATGACCTCCACCGAGCACACGCAGCGGGTCTACGGCTCCGCCTGGCCGCAGAACTACAACCGGCCCCTCGCCGAGCGGATGCACTCCAACATCCTGGCCGTGGGGATGCCCGAGTGGTCGGAGGCCGACCAGGCGCTCGCCAGAGCGGTGCAGAAGGAGGTCGGCGCGGACAGCATCACCGGGCTCCGCACCACCCTCCGGAAGGAGCTGGAGGAGGCGAAGCAGGGCACCGGCGGAGGGAGCGACGACATCGCCGAGGTTTCCTGGAACGTCCCCACGGTGCGCCTGCGCTACCCGGCCAACATCCCGGGCCTCCCGGGGCACCACTGGTCCAACGCCATCGCCATGGCCACGCCCATCGCCCACAAGGGCGCCAACCACGGCGCGCGGGTGGTGGCGATGACGGCCGTGGACCTGCTCACCGATGCGAAGCTCCTGGACGCGGCGAAGCGCTACTTCCGCGAGGTGCAGACCAAGGAGTTCCAGTGGGTGTCGCTGATCCCGGAGGGGACGGAGCCGCCGACCTTCCTGAACGTGGAGCGGATGGCGCGCTACCGGCCCGCGCTGGAGAAGCTGAAGTACGATCCGTCCAGGTACGCGACCTACCTGGAGCAGCTGGGGATCCAGTACCCGGTGCTGAACAGGCCGGCGGATCGGAAGTAGACCGTCTTCGCAGCCGAACCGATGAACCGAATGCCGAGCTCGAGACTGCACCTCCCCGGCTGGAGCGCTCTCTTCTGCGCGCTCGTGGCTGCCTGCGCCCCCGCTTCCAGGCCCCACGCCGCGCCCGCGGCGGATCCCGATGCGGGGGAGCGCTACGACCTCCTCATCGCCGGGGGCACGGTGCTGGACGGCACCGGCGCCCCGGCCTTCCGCGCGGACGTGGCGGTGCGCGGGGGCCGCATCGTCCGCGTCTCCCGCGAGGGGATCCCCGGCGAGCGGGCGTCCCGGGTGATCGACGCGACCGGGAAGACCGTCGCCCCCGGGTTCGTCGACCTGCACGCGCACCTGGAGCCCTGCTGGAGCTGCCCGGGGCGGAGAGCCACCTGCGGCAGGGGGTCACCACCGCGCTGGGGGGGCCGGACGGGGGATCGCCCTGGCCGCTCGGGACGTACCTGGACTCGGCGCGCGCCCTCGGGACGGGGATGAACGTGGGCTTCCTGGTGGGGCACAACACCATCCGCCGGGAGGTGACGGGGATGGCCGACCGCGCCCCCACCCCGCAGGAGCTGGAGCGGATGCGCGCCATGGTAGCGCGCGCCATGGCCGAAGGGGCCTTCGGGCTCTCCACCGGGCTCAAGTACCTCCCCGGGGCCTACTCGCAGACGGACGAGGTGGTGGCGCTTTCCCGCGCCGCCGCAGACTCCGGGGGGATCTACACCTCCCACCTGCGCGAGGAGGGGCTGGGTCTGCTGGAGGGGGTGGCAGAGGCCGTCGAGATCGGACGGCGGGCGGAGATCCCCGTGGTGCTGACCCACCACAAGGCGGTCGGGAAGCCCATGTGGGGGGCGAGCGTGCGCACCCTGGCCATGATCGACTCCGCGCGCGCCGCGGGGGTGGACGTCATGGCCGACCAGTACCCCTACACCGCCACCCACACCGGGATCGGGGTGCTCGTCCCCGCCTGGGCCTCCGCCCGGGGGGATACGGCCTTCTCGCGGCGCCTCCGCACCCGTGCGCTGCGCGACAGCATCGTGAAAGGGATCGTCTTCAACATCGTCAACGACCGCGGGGGCGGGGACCTGCGCCGCATCCAGTTCTCCCGCGTCTCCTGGATGCCGGAGCTGGAGGGGAAGACGCTGCACGACTGGGCGGTGATGCGGAAGATGGAGCCCACCCCACGGAGCGGCGCGGAGCTGGTGATCGAGGCCATGCAGCGCGGCGGCGCCTCCGCCATGTACCACGTCCTGGACGAGGATGACGTGGAGCGCATCATGCGCCACCCGTGGACGGCCATCGCCTCCGACGGGCGCCTCGCCCGCCCGGGGGAGGGGCACCCCCACCCGCGCGCCTACGGCACCTTCCCGCGCGTCCTGGGGCGCTACGTCCGGGAGAAGCAGGTCCTCCCCCTGGAGGAGGCCGTCCGCAAGATGACCTCGCTCCCCGCCGCGCGCCTGGGGCTCGCGGACCGGGGGCGGATCGCCGAGGGGATGGCCGCCGACCTGGTGGTCTTCGACCCGGCGACGGTGGCCGACCGCGCCACCTTCGAGGCGCCGCACCAGTACCCCGTGGGGATCGAGCACGTGCTGGTCAACGGGGTGCTGGCCGTGGACGGCGGGCACTTCACCGACGTCCGCGCGGGGAGCGTCCTGCGGCGCCCTCCCGGCGCCACCCGCGCGCTGCACGCCGCGGGTCCGAACCGACGCTCCGCGCCGAGGTGAGATGAGCCGCCTCGTCTCTCCGGACGCATCATTCACCGAAGCACCCCTCCATCCATGAGAGCAGCCATGACGCACCGCGCGGCCGCCGCGCGCCTCGCCCTTCTCGCCGGGCTCGTCCTGCTGGCCGCCCCCGCCCTCCCGGCGCAGGGGGTGCCTACGCCCGCGGCCCACTTCGGCTTCCAGCCCGGGGCCCACCGCAGGCTCGCCGGCTGGACGGAGCTGCTGGGCTACTACGAGGCGGTGGCCCGCGCCAGCCCGCGCGTGAAGCTGGACACCCTGGGGACCACCACCCTGGGGCGTCCTTTCGTGATGCTCACCGTCACCAGCCCGGAGAACCACGCCCGCCTCCCGGAGCTGCGCGACGTCCAGCTCCGGCTCTCCGACCCGCGCCGGATCGGCGGCCCCGCCGAGCTGGAGGCGCTCCTGGACCGCGGGAAGACGGTGGTGCTCATCACCCAGCACATCCACTCCACCGAGGTGGGCGCCGGGCAGATGGCGCCCAACCTCCTCCATCGCCTGGCCGCCTCGGACGACGCCAGGGTCCGGGAGATCCTGGACAACGTGATCCTCCTGCACGTCCCCTCCCTGAACCCGGACGGGACGGAGATGGTGGCCGACTGGTACCGCCGCTGGGTGGGGACGCCGTTCGAAGCCGCGCCCCTCCCCGCGCTCTACCACCACTACGTGGGGCACGACAACAACCGCGACTGGTACGCCTTCACCCAAAAGGAGACCCAGCTCACGGTGGAGAAGGCGCACAACGCCTGGCACCCGCAGATCGTCCACGACGTGCACCAGATGGGGAGCACCGGGGCGCGCATCTTCATCCCGCCCTACGTGGACCCGGTGGAGCCCAACGTGGACCCGCTGATCGTGGCCGCGCTCAACCAGCTCGGCACGTACATGGCGGCGGAGCTGATCTCGGACGGGAAGACGGGGGTGGCGGTGAACGCCCAGTACGACATGTACACCCCCGCCCGCGCCTACCAGCACTACCACGGCGGGGTGCGGATCCTCACCGAGACCGCCTCCGCGCGGATGGCGACGCCCATCACCATCAAGCCGGAGGAGCTGCGGAGCGCCCGCGGCTTCGACGTCCGGCAGCGGAGCTGGAACTTCCCCGCCCCCTGGCCCGGGGGGGAGTGGGGGCTCCCGCAGATCGTGGACTACCAGGAGTCCGCCGCGATGGCGCTCCTCGTCAACGCCGCCCGGAACCGCCGCTTCTGGCTGGAGAACTTCCACGCCATCAACCGGCGGGCGGTCGAGCGCTGGCCGGAGTGGCCGCACGCCTGGGTGATCCCCGCGGGACAGGACAACCCCAAGGGCGTCAATGCGGTGCTCCGCATCCTGCGGATGGGCGACGTGGAGGTGCACCGGGCGGAGGCGGCGTTCACGGCGGGGGGGCGCGCCTTCCCGGCGGGGAGCTGGGTGGTCCCCATGAGCCAGCCGTACGCCTCCTTTGCGCAGACGATGCTGGAGCGGCAGGACTACCCGAAGATGCACGACTACCCGGGCGGCCCCCCCACCCGCCCGTACGACGTGACCGCGCACACCCTCCCGCTGCTGATGGACGTGGAGGCGGTCCCGGTGCGCGAGCCGGTGGCGGTGGGCCTCTCCGCGGTGATCCCCACCCCCGCGCTCCGCTACGAGACCCCCGCGGGGCTCCGCGGGCGGGGGGCGCCGCGCATCGGGATCTACAAGTCGTGGGCGGAGCCCATGCCCGAAGGGTGGACCCGGTGGACGCTGGACCGGCACGGGGTGGCCTACGACACCCTGCACGACGCGGACGTCCGGCGCGGCGGGCTCGCCCGGCGCTACGACGTGATCCTCCTCCAGGACCAGCCCGCCCGCTCCATCCGGAACGGCTACTCCGCCGAGACGATGCCGGAGCCGTACGCCGGGGGGCTGGGCGAGGAGGGGGCCCGCGCGCTGCAGGAGTTCGTGAGGGACGGGGGGCGGCTGGTGGCGGTGGAGGAGGCCACCGACTTCGCCATCGAAGCGCTGGACCTCCCGGTGAAGAACGCCGTCGCCGGGCTCCGGCCGCAGGACTTCTACATCCCCGGGTCCATCCTCCGCCTCCGCCTGGACGGCGGGCACCCGCTGGCCCGCGGGGCGGACGCGGAGACCATCGCCTGGTACTGGGGCTCCAGCCGCGCCTTCCAGGTCGAGGACCCCTCGGTGCGGGTGGTGGCCCGCTACGGGGAGGGGAACCCGCTCCTCTCCGGGTGGATCCTGGGGGAGCAGCACGTCGCCGGGAAGCCCGCGCTCCTGGAGGCCCGCGTGGGGCGGGGATCGGTGGTGCTGTTCGGCTTCCAGCCCGACTACCGGGGGCAGTCCATCGCCACCTGGCCGCTGCTGTTCAACGCGCTGCGCCGCGCCCGCTGACGCGGCGTCCGCGCTCCGCCCACCTGGAGGAACGTCCGTGAGACGCCACCGGTCGCCGCTCCCGGTCGTACGCGCCCTGCTCGCCTGGCCCGCGCTCGCGCTGCTGGCGGCGTGCTCCGCGGGGGCCGGGCGCGCCCCCACCCCCGCGCCCGCGCCCGCCGTCCCGGCCGAGGAGCACGCCCGCCTGGTGGAGGAGGTGCGGCAGCTCCGGGCCGCGCTGCAGCGCTACGTGGAGGCGGACGCGCACCAGAACGACGTGCTGGAGCGCCAGATCGACAACCTGATGCTCTTCGACCGCCTGGGCGACGTGGCGGAGATCGACGTCCTCACCTTCACCGGGCCGCCCCCGGCGCACCGCGTCGTCTCCACCAACCCGGGGGCCAACAACCCGCTCCGGATCCGCGGCTGGACCTTCGTCCCCCGGGACCTGGACCGCACCCGCAAGCACCCGCTGATCGTGCTGCCGCACGGCGGCGTGCACGCCAACTTCGAGAGCGGGAGCGCCAACGTCATCCGCGAGCTGGTGCAGCAGGGATACACCGTCATCGCCCCGGACTACCGCGGGAGCACCGGGTACGGGCGCGGCTTCTGGCAGCAGATCGACTACGGCGGCCTGGAGACGGAGGACACCCATGCCGCGCGCCAGGCGGCGCTGGACGCATACCCCTTCCTGGACCCGCGGCGGGTGGGGATCGTGGGATGGAGCCACGGCGGGCTGCACGCGCTGATGAACATCTTCGACCACCCCGACGCGTACGCCGCGGCCTATGCCGGGGTGCCGGTGAGCGACCTGATCTACCGGCTGTCGTACAAGAGCCCCGCGTACACGCGGCTCTTCTCGGCGGACTACCACGTGGGCAGCACCCCGCAGGAGGACCCGGAGGCGTACCGGCGCCGCTCCCCCGCCTTCCAGGCGCATCGCTACCGGGGGACGCCGCTCCTGATCCACACCACCACCAACGACGAGGACGTCTACGCCAGCGAGGTGCACCGGCTGGTGGACGCGCTCCGCGCTTCGGGGAAGACGGGGTGGGAGTTCAGGGAGTACGACGACGCTCCCGGCGGGCACGCCTTCAACCGAATCGACACGCCGCTCGCCCGCGAGTCGCGCCGGGAGATCTACCGCTTCCTCGCCCCACATCTGAAGCCCGCCCGGCCGATGCGGTGACCTCCGGCGGCAGCGCGCGGAGGAACGGCATAGGCTCACACAGAGGAAGCAGAGGAAGCAGAGGAAGCAGAGAACTGCTCTCCGCTTTTCCTCTGCTTCCTCTGCTTCCTCTGCGTGCGTCCCGCTGTTCTTCCCGGCGTTGTCTACCGTTCGTATGTACGTTATCTTACAGGCGTACATACAGGGGAGGAGTCCCGATGCCTGAGAAGAAGAGGAAGCCGCGGGTGGTGAAGGAGCCCCCGGCGGTGTACGAGGCGTCACCCGCGGAGGAGGCGGCGATGCGGAAGAACTACCGGCTGCGGCAGTCCAAGATCGACCGGGCCATGCGGGCGCTCGGCACCTCCACGGAGACGGAGACCATCGAGCGGGCGCTGGACCTGGTGGTATTCCGGGGAGAGCTGGTGGACGGGGTGCGGGCCATGCGCGGCGCCGGCCTGGCCGACCCCTTCGGGGAGGACGAGGCCTAGGTGCGGAAGTACGTCATCGACACCTCGCTCTACGTCTACGCCACACGCGACGAGGGGTGGAACGGGCAGCTACAGGCCTTCTACCAGGCGTTCGCCCACTTCGTCTACCTGCACTCCGTCGTGGCCGCGGAGCTGCTGGCGGGCGCCACCAGCCCGGAGCTGGAGCGGCGCACCCAGCGGCACTTCGTCGCCCCGTTCGAGGCGACGGGGCGCCTGGTGACGCCGGGCCACGGCGCCTGGAAGCGAGCGGGCGCCACCGTCGCCCGGCTGGTGCGAGAGAAGCGGATGAGCCCCAACGGGATCCGCCGCTCCTTCCTGAACGACTGCCTGATCGCCGCCTCCGCCCGCGACCATGGCCTGACCGTCGTCACCGACAACCTCCGCGACTTCGCGCTGATCGGCACCGTCGACCCCGTCGAGGTCGTCCCCCCCTGGCCCGATCCCCGCACCTGAAGTCCGCCCGGCCCATGATGTGAGTTTCTGCCGTACTGGGTGGAGGCACAACATGGGCTCACACAGAGGAAGCAGAGGAAAAGCGGAGAGCAGTCCTCTGCTTCCCCTGCTTCCTCTGCGTGCCTCTCGCCGTTCCGTACGCGCTCAATCCCCGTACAGCATCTCGTACACCCCCGCGTACAGCCGCACCTTCTTCACGTAGTCCCGCGTCTCCTCGAAGGGGATGCGCTCCACGAACAGGTCCTCGTCGCGGTACTCGGGGAAGGTGCGCCAGCGGGCGACCCGGCCGGGGCCGGCGTTGTAGGCGGCGAACACCTCGGTGAGCGTGCGGTAGCGGCGCACCTGGTCGGCCAGGAAGAGGGTGCCGAGCTTGACGTTGACCTCCGGGTCCTTGAGGCGCGCCGGGTCGAAGCCGCCGATACCGGCGCGCCTCGCCAGCCCGCGCCCCGTCTCCGGCATGACCTGCATCAGCCCCACGGCCCCGGCCGGGCTCACGGCCACCGGGTTGAAGAACGACTCCTGGCGGATCAGCCCCGCCACCATGAACGGGTCCAGCCCGCGCCTCCCCGCCTCCCTCTCCACCAGCTCGCGGAAGCGGAACGGGAAGACGATCCGCAGCAGGCGCTCGTCCCAGGCGCCGGTGCGCTGGCGGATCTGGCTCCCCAGGAGCGCCGCGGAGATCGGCTGGCCGTGCTCGGCCATGGCCTCGGCCACGGAGTACAGCGCCGCCGGCCGGTCGTCCACCCGCTCGCGCAGGCGGGCCAGCTCGGCGCGGCCCTCCTCCTCCATCCCGATCTCGCGCAGCACCCCGGCGCGGAAGAGCGCGGGCTCCACCTCCGCGGCGGTGGCCGGGTCCATCCGCGGGGCGGCGGCGAGCGGGACGCCGCGCAGTGACTCGCCCAGGCGCTTCCCGGCGAGCACGCCGTAGTACGAGAACGCGTCCGCCTCGCGCGCCTCGCGGAAG
>DASYWD010000448.1 GCA_035936415.1 Longimicrobiaceae bacterium | reverse complement strand
GGTCCGCATGCCGCCCGCCGCGCCCGCCCACCCCACGCCCGCGCGCATGCGAGGCGCGGTGAGCGGGACGCGCGTGACCTCCTCGCCGCCCCCGGCGGTGCGCTCGGTGCCGCACGGGTCGCGATCGCCGGTCCGGAACAGGTACGTGTCCAGCACGGCCACCGCGTACGCGGTGCCGCCGGTCCGCACCTCCACTCCCGGGACCACGGCAGCGCGGCAGAGGGAGCCGCCCGCCACGCCGATGCGGACGGAGACGCCCACACCCGGTCCGGCGTCCTGCGCCGCCATCGCCGGGGCGGAGATCAGCATGCCGAGAAGCAGGACGAAGGCGCGGTGGAGTCGGTCGGTCGTCATGCGCATGCCGGGACAGGAGTGGGACAGGGGGGTGCCGCCTGGACGCCCGCGTCGGGTGCTCCTGCACCCGCTCACGCAGAAAGAGTGCTTGCGGCGGGCACCCGGGCGCCAGAGCCGAGCCGGCACGCCCGCGCATCCCGCGGCATCCGCCTTGCGCGCGTCTCCTCCCCGCTTTCGAGAAACCGGACCCGAGCAGGGAGGTGCAGATGGAAGAACGGAACCTGGACTTCGAGATCCCCCTCAGCCGCGACCAGTGGGACCAGCTGGGGCAGACGGCGGCGCGCCTGGGGCCGCACGACTGGGGCTACGACTGGCGCGAGGGCGACGAGGCGCGCATCCACGTGTTCATGCGCAACGAGGAGGCCCGCGGCGCCTGGAGCGACTTCGTCGTGGACGAGGGGGCGTACGGCGACACGGAGCTGGAGGTGGCGCACTTCGTCTTCAACGACGGGCGCCCCTATGCCCGCATCGAGGCGCCGCCCCAGGTGCAGCCGCCCAACGTCACCCCGGACCAGGAGCGGTCGATGCAGGCCGGGCTGGAGCACTTCGTCCGCGACAAGTGGGAGATGCTGATGAAGGAGTCCGGGATCCACCACACCCGCGGCCACACCGACCACGACCGCGGCCGCCCGCTCTGAGGCGCTCCGCCCGGCGCTCTCCTTTTTTCTTCTTGCTTTCCGAACGACGCGGCGTGTGGTGAAAACGCCGACAGGGAGAGGGGCGTAGGGGGAGGATCCCGGCGTGCCGTAGGGGGAGGGAAGAACGGCGGAACGGCGCCCCTTCCGGGCATCGTTCCGCCGTTCGCGCCTGCCGTGCCTTTTCGGCGGCGGTTCAGCCGCTCAGGGAGGGCTCACCGGGCGGTGCGGGACACCCCGGCGCCGTGCCGCTCCCGGTACGCGAGCTCCGCGTCGTGCAGGGCGTCCCAGCCGCGCTCCCCCTCGTACCCCACCGCGTCGCGCGGGATGCGGCGCGTGGGCCAGGGCGCCATCCGGTCGCCCACGTCGCCGGGGTAGAGCGTCAGGGTGGCGTCCACGATCGCCGCCGCCACCCGCCCCCGGTCGCGCCGGTCCAGCCGGCCCAGCGCCTCCAGCGTCTGCCGCGGGCCCCGCACGAAGGCTTCGGCGAGGAACGTCTCGTACTCCACCCCCAGCCGCGTCCCCTCCACCACGTACGCCTGCAGGAGGAGGCCGCGGAGGGCGTCGCCGTCGCCCTCCTTCACGCCGCGCCGCAGGAGCGTGGCCGCCACCTGCGGCCAGCGCGTCTCCCGGGCGGGCCGCGAGCCGCGCATCTCGTCGTCCAGGGTGTACAGCAGCTCGTCCGTGGGTAGCCCCTTCAGGTACTCCGCGAACTCGTCCTTCTGCGGGGTGGCGGGGCGGCGGTCCCACACCACGTTCTTCGCGGGGGCCGCCTCGTCCTTCGCGGGGGCCGCCTCGTCGCGGTCGCGTCGGGCGCGGTCGCCCCCGACGATGACCACCTCGGTCCCCACCTGCACGTTGTGGAAGAGCCGGACGGCGTCGCGGTTGTGGAGGCGGATGCACCCGTGCGACACCCGCTGCCCCAGCAGGTCCGGCTTGTCCGTGCCGTGGATCGCCAGCCCCTCGCCGATGTACACCGCGGCGGCGCCCAGCCCGCCCGGGAAGCGGCGCTTCGGGTCGTTGGGCGGGGGGATGGGGAGCTTGTTCTCGACGAAGTACCAGTCCGGCGCCATCCAGACCGGGTTCTCCTCCTTGTACTGCACCTGAAAGACCCCGGCCGGGGTGGAGAAGTCCCACTCGCCGTCGGGGCCCTCCAGCCGGAGCCCGGTCCCGGTCCCCACGGGGGCGGACCAGAGGATGCGCCGGTCGCGGGTGAAGTGGAGCAGGTTGGTCTCCAGGTCGATCACCACGACGAACTTCCCGGCGGAGAGCCCGGGGGAGGTCCGCGGGATGCGGAGCGTGGCGGAGCTGCGCACCGGGTACGGCGCCTGCGCGTCCGCGGTGGCCAGCGGGGCGGCGGTCGCCGCCCCGGCGATCAGCAGGGCGGCCAGGGCTCGCGCCGCCAGGCTCGGTTTCATGAAGCTCATCGGTTCGGTACGGCCTGCAGGGATGGTGGGGGAGCGTCGTCCCCCGGGTACGGCTCGTGCCCCTCCCCTGTGCAAAAGGCCTGCCGCGGGAACGGAGGTTCCCGCGCGCGTGTAACCTGCTGCCGTGCAAGGAGAAAGCGGATGCGCTCCCCGGTGCCCGCCCCGCCGCCGACCCACCCGGAGGCCACCCGGTGTCCGGCGCCCCGGTGGCTCAGGCGCCGTCTTCGCGCCGGGGCGCCTCCAGGGCGTGCTGCAGCACCAGCGGCATGGAGCGCTCGCCCAGGCGCCCGAAGTGCGCCTCGTAGAAGTACCCCCTCCCGTCCAGCGCCTGCACCTCCTCCGGAGTGATCCCCAGGGCTCCCTCGCCCCCCATCACCCGGATCTCCTGCCCTGCCTCGCGCTCGCGGGCGACGAAGAGCATCGCCATCTGCAGGGCTCCGGGGCTCCCCTGGCCCTGCAGGATGGGGGACGACTCCTCGATGAAGGCGCTGAGCGCGTCCATCACTCCCCGGGCGCCCGTGGGCTCCCCGCCGGACGTTCGGCAGAGGGTCGCCTTCCGCTCCCCCGCCTCCACGAACTGGATCACCGCGTATGCCATCTCGCTCCCTTTCCGGTTGGACGATCCGGGGCCGCCCCGGGTTGCAATCGCCGCCGGTGCACGCACGGACCGTGCACCGGCGGACGCGGGAATCCCGGCCGATGTCGGAGCGGTCCGGCAGGGCCGCGCCGATGTCTGGTGGTGAGCGTACGTTTTAAGCTATGGCGTGCGTGGCGCGCCCGCTTTACCATATAGGGGCCGTGCCTCCCGCGCGGCACCGCCCCGAGACTCGCCTTCCAGGAGCCGTGCCCATGAAGGTCCCGCACCCCGGCACCCCGTCCCGCCGGCCGCGCCCGCCCCGCCTTCCCCTTCCGTCGCTGCACGCCGCGGAGCGGGTGCGGGGCGCCGGGATCCTGGAGGAGTCTACCGGCGACGGCTGCGGCGTGGTCCTCTGGGAATCCTTCCGGAACGTCACCGACTGGGCCGCCACGCCGCGGGCCCGCCGAACGGGGGATCTCTTCGGCCCGGGCGCCGCGGAGCGCCGGACGGCCCTGCTCGGGAGCATCTCCCGGACGGACGGCTGCCTCCGCCGCGCGCTGGAGACGGTCCGCGACCTCCTGGCGGACCCCGCCGGGGCGGAGCCGCGCGCGGTGGCGTACGCGTGCACCACCGTGGCGGCGTGGGCCGCGGCGCACGGGAGGCCGGCGACCCGCTTCTACTTCGCGGCGGCGGGCGCGGCGTGCGTCCCGGAGGACGCGCGCCAGGCGTACGACGCCGGGTGCGTCGCACGCGACCTGGCGCGCTGGGACGCCGCGGAGCAGTGGCTGGAATACGCCCTTGCCGCCGCGAAGCGCAGGCGGGACCGGGTGACCCAGGCCATGGCGGTGATCGGGGTGGGAAACGCGTTCTACCGGCAGGGCTTCTACCACCGTGCGCGCGAGGCGCAGACGGCGGGCCTCACCCTCGCCCGGAAGTACCGGCTGAAGGAGATGCAGGCGCGCGCGCACCACGACCTCTTCATCACCTCCGCCGAGCTGCACGAGGCGGAGCGGGCCGAGGAGCACGCGCGCCTGGCGCTGCAGGCGTACGGCGCCGCGCACCGCAACGTTCCGGCACTGGCGCACGACGTGGCGCGGTTCTGGCTGGAGCTGGGGCATGCGTCCCGTGCGCTCACCGTGGTCACGGCCCTTCTCCCCCACATGAAGCGCCCGATCCACCGCCTGTACGCCCTCTCCAGCCTTGCCTGGGCGGCGGGCGGCTGCGGGAGGCAGGAGGCGTTCGAGAGCGCCTGGAACGAGGTGTGGGCAGCAGCCGCGCTTCCCGGGGCCGGGGCTGCCGCGGCCTCCGCCCTGCTGCAGCTGGCGTACGGCGCCGCGGCCCTGGGCGAGGTCGCGCGGGCCGAGGCCGCGGCCACGGCCGCCCTCCGGATCGCCGCCGAGCGCGGCGAGCAGGAGGAGGTGGCGACCGCGACCGCGTTCCTGGACTCGCTTTCGGCGGGCTCTCCCTCGCTGGTGTCTGCGTGCGCCGCGGACATTGCAGAAGGAAGCAACGACAGCCTGGCGGAAGAGTTCGTCCAGACGCTGGCTGTGGGATGACCACCCGGCGCCGCTGTAGCCGCGCCCGACGGTGGTCCGGCACAGGTCAGGTGCCCGAGCCGATGTACCCGCCGCTCAACCGTGGGGCGGCCGGCTCCGGCTCGATCGCGCCGGCCGTGCTCTGCTCCACGCGGTAAAGCGCATCCGGCCCGGTGATCCCGGCGCCACAGGCGCAAAGGGTGGAGAAGAGGAGGACGAAAGCTGCGGTGCGGACGATGCGCATGGGGGCTCCTTGCTGGGAGGAAGGTAGGTCCTTCGAATGGGAAGGTGTCCGTAACCTGAAGCGGCGCGGGCGCGTCGTCAACGCATGTCTGTAAAATGAGCGGTTCTCGATGACACATGGCTAGGGCCGTCGCCGGGCGGCAGATCCTCCTCCTCCATCCCGACGGCACCTTCCAGGACCGGGTGCGCTCCGGTGCGCCGGAGGGCTTCGGCTGCTGGACCCTCCCGGACTGGGCGGCCCTCCGGGAGACGGCGCGCCACGCCTCCCCCAGCACGATCGCCATCGTCGACCCCCTCGCGGGGAGCCCCGACGGAGGCCCCTCCCCCGAGCTGCGCGGCTTCCTCACCGAATTCGCGTGGATCCCCGTGGTCGCGGCCGTGCCCGCGGGCGGTGAGACCGCCGAGCTGCACCTGACGCTGCGGCGGTGGGGAGTGTCCGAGCTCCTGGTGCGGGGCGTGGAGGACACGCCGGCGGGGATCGCCAGCGCGATCCGCTTCGCGCAGGGGAAGGCGCTGCAGGGGGTGCTGGAGGAGATCCTCCCCACCGCCATGCCCGGCCGGGTGCGGCGGCTCCTGTTCGCGGCGGCGCGGGCGGTGTCCGCGGGCGGGCACTCGCCGGACCTGGCGGCGGTCCTCGGCGTGACCGAGACCACCGTGATCCGCCGGTGCGAGCAGCTCCGCCTTCCCGCGCCGCGCCGCATCCTGGCCTGGATGCGCGTGCTCCTCGCGGCCCGGCTCCTGGACGAGGAGGCGCGCACCTCGCAGAGCGTGGCGTACGCCTGCGGCTACGCGACGGAGGCGGGGCTCCGGCGGGTGGTGCAGAGCTTCCTGGGGATGGGGGTCACCGAGCTGCGCAGGCGGGGAGCGCTGCGGACGGCGGCGAACTCCTTCCTGGCCGAGCTGCGGGAAGGGAGGGCGGCGGGGACGGAGCGGGAGGCGTGACGGCGAAGCTCCAGCCGCTTCCGCCCGCACCGCCGCGCGCGTAAGTTTCGCCGTGCGGGCGGTGGGCCCGCCGGGAGCGAGGGTCGGGGCGGAGGTGACGGGGAGCCGGGGCCGGCCCGGCGTCAGGGGAGGAAGTCGCCCTCGGCGGTGAGGCGGGCGAGGAGCCTCCCCCGCTCGTTCTCGGCCTCGGCGGTGCGGCGGGCCTCGTCCGTAGCCGGGAGGTGGGCGCGGCAGGTGTCGCACACCAGGTACGGCTCGTCCGCGAGCCATCGCTCGCCCCAGCGCCCCACGCAGTCCGCGTCCCAGTGCTCCACCGCCCCGGCGGGAGCGCGGAGCAGCACCCGGAGCTGCGGCTCGAAGTGGCAGGCGAAGCAGGTGAGCGTGTGCGGAAGCGAGATCCCCGTGCCCGGCGGCAGCGAGAGGGGGCGCTCGCAGCGGGGGCAGATCCCGGCGAAGGCACGCACGCGGAACCGCCCGGTCCAGGCCCGGTGCGCCAGGAAGGCCCCGGCGACCATGGAGGCCACCGGCCAGGGGTAGTGCGGGGGGACGAGGAGCAGCAGGGGGACGATCCCCCAGAACAGGACCAGCGAGGCGAGGGTGCGGACCAGGCGCCAGGAGGTCGGCTGGTACACGAGCTCGACTCTCGCCGGTGCGGGACGGTGCCCCGGGAGGGTGACGATCGCGAGCGGAGCCGGTGCCGGGCCGTGTTCCATGATCGTGCGCGCTGAGGTCCCATTTCCAAGATAACGTGCTCAATTCGTGGCGCAATTCCCTCGTTGGGCACATTCCGGAAGGAACGTATGAGCGAAGCCGAGACTTCCACCCCCCTCCCTGACCGCCGCGCCTTCCTGGGCCTCTTTTCCGGGCTCGGGTTGGGCGGGACGCTCTTCCCCGGCGTCCTCTGGAGCAGGGTGGCTGAAGGGGCGGAGATCACCGAGGAGGTGATCGCCTGCGCCGCGGAGATCGCGGGGCTGGAGTTCGACGAGGCCGAGCGGAAGATGATGGTGCAGAGCCTCCGGCAGCAGCAGCGCCAGATGGAGGAGCTGCGCCGGGTCTCCCTCCCCAACTCCGTCCCCCCGGCCCTGGTCTTCGATCCCGTCCCACCGGGGATGGAGGTCCCCGCCGACGCGGGGCGCGGCGTGGTGGCGCTCGCCCGCGCCCCGGCCGTGCACCTCCCGGCCAGGCCCGAGGAGCTGGCGTTCCTCCCCGTCACCGCGCTCTCGGAGCTGGTGCGGCGGCGGCGGGTGACCTCCACCCAGCTCACCCGCACCTACCTGGATCGCCTGCGGCGCCACGACCCCGTGCTCCAGGCGGTGGTCACCCTCACCGAGGACCGCGCGCTGCGGCAGGCGGCCGATGCGGACCGCGAGATCGCGCGCGGGCGCTGGCGCGGCCCGCTGCACGGGATCCCGTGGGGCGCAAAGGACCTGCTCGCTGTGCGCGGACATCCCACCACCTGGGGGGCGGCGCCCTTCCGCGAGCAGACGATCGACGAGGACGCCACCGTGGTGCAGCGGCTGGACGAGGCCGGGGCGGTGCTCGTCGCCAAGCTCACGCTGGGCGCCCTGGCGCTGGGTGACGTGTGGTTCGGCGGGACCACGAAGAACCCGTGGAAGCCGGAGCAGGGCTCCAGCGGCTCCTCCGCCGGCCCGGGCTCGGCGGTGGCCGCCGGGCTGGTGGGCTTCGCCATCGGGAGCGAGACGCTGGGCTCCATCTCCTCCCCCGCCACCCGCAACGGCGCCACCGGGCTCCGTCCTACCTTCGGGCGGGTGCCGCGGAGCGGGGCGATGGCGCTCTCCTGGACCATGGACAAGCTGGGCCCCATGTGCCGGAGCGTGGAGGACTGCGCGCTGGTGCTGGACGCCATCCGCGGCCCCGACGGCGCGGACCCCACCGCGCGCGCGGCGCCCTTCCGCTACGACGCGCGCACCCGCCCGGCCGACCTGCGGATCGGCTACTTCCGGGAGGCGTTCGAGCGCGACGAGAAGGACTACCCCACCAAGCGCTTCGACCTGGCGACGCTGGACACCCTCCGCGCCCTGGGGGCCACCCTGGTCCCGGTGCAGCTCCCGGAGGCGCCGTACGGCGCCATGCGGCTGATCCTGGTGGCCGAGGCCGCCGCCGCCTTCGACGAGCTGACCCGCTCCGGGCGCGACGACGAGCTGACGCAGCAGGGCCCGAACGCCTGGCCCAACACCTTCCGCGCGGCGCGCTTCATCCCCGCGGTGGAGTACATCAACGCCAACCGCGTCCGCACGCTCGCCATGCAGGCGTGGGCCGAGCTGTTCTCCGGGGTGGACGTGGTCGTCGCGCCCACGTCGGGGACGCAGCTCGTCGCCACCAACCTGACGGGGCACCCGGCCGTGATCCTCCCCAACGGCTTCCGGGAGGACGGCACCCCCGTCTCCATCACCTTCCTGGGCGGGCTCTTCGAGGAGGGAACGCTGCTGGCCGTGGCGAGCGCCTACCAGCGCGCCACCGATTTCCACTTGCGGCGGCCGCCCGGGTTCGCCTGAGGTGTCTTCCCGCAGCTTTTCCGGAGGTCTGCGCTTGTCTTCGAGCCAGGATCGGATCACCCCCGCCGAAGTCGGCCCCACGGAGGACGGCGCGCAGCTCCGCATCCGCTGGGCGGACGGCCACGTGTCCGAGTACACGCCGCGCCTCCTGCGGTTGAGCTGCCCCTGCGCCGGCTGCGTGGAGGAGATGTCCGGCCGGCCGCTGCTGGACCCCGCCCACGTGTCCCAGGACGTGCATCCGCGCACCGTGGAGTACGTGGGCCGCTACGCGCTGCGCTTCGACTGGAGCGACGGGCACCGGACGGGGATCTACCCGTTCACCCTGCTCCGCGAGCTTTGCCGCTGCCTGGCGTGCCTGGACCCGGAGGGCGCCGGGTAGGGTCCCCGCCTCGCGCTCGGCAGCACGACGGCGCCCCCGCCGGGAATCCTCCCGGCGGGGG
>DASYWD010000447.1 GCA_035936415.1 Longimicrobiaceae bacterium | reverse complement strand
CGCGGCGTCCCGCGCGGGCGCCTCTTCCAGCACCACGTGCGCGTTGGTCCCGCCGAAGCCGAACGAGCTGACCCCCGCGCGGCGCGGGGCGCCCCCGGCCGCCGGCCACTCCGCCAGCTCCCGGGCGATCCGCAGGCGGCTCCCGGACAGGTCGATGTGCCGGTTCTGCTCGCCCAGCCCGTGCACCGGCGGCACCTGGCCGTGCTCCAGCACCAGCACCGTCTTGATCAGGCCGGCGATCCCCGCCGCGGGCTCCAGGTGCCCGATGCTGGGCTTCACCGCCCCCAGCCAGCAGGGCTGGGCCGCCTCCGCGGGCCGTCCGTCCAGCACGCTCCGCAGCGCCTCCACCTCGATGGGGTCGCCCAGCGGGGTGCCGGTGCCGTGCGTCTCCACGTAGCCCACCTCGCCGGGGGCGACGCCGGCGCGCTCCAGCGCCGCGCGCACCACCTGCTGCTGCGCCGCGCCGTTGGGGGCCGTGAGGCCGTTGCTGGAGCCGTCCTGGTTCACCGCCGAGCCGCGGATCACGGCCAGGACGCGGTCGCCGTCGCGCTCCGCGTCGCGCAGGCGCTTCAGCACCACGACGCCGCACCCCTCGCCGCGCACGTACCCGTCGGCGTCGTCGCCGAAGGTGTGGCAGAGCCCGGTGGGCGAGAGCATCTGCGCCTCGGTGAAGATCACGCCGTAGTCCGGCGACAGGACCAGGTTCACCCCGCCCGCCAGCGCCAGGTCGCTCTCTCCCGCCGCCAGGCTGCGGCAGGCCTGGTGCACCGCCACCAGCGACGAGGAGCACGCCGTGTCCAGCGCCAGGGAGGGGCCCTGCAGCCCCAGCACGTACGAGATGCGGTTGGCGGCGACGCTCAGCGCGCTCCCCGTGCCGGAGTAGGTGTCGTGCCCCGCCCCGGCCTCGCGCTGCAGGCGGAAGTAGTCGTTGGTGCTGATCCCCACGAACACCCCGGTGGCCGACCCCGCGAGCCGGTCCGCGGGGATCCCGGCGGACTCCAGGGCGTGCCAGGCGGTCTCCAGCAGGAGCCGCTGCTGCGGGTCCATGCTGCGGGCCTCGCGCGGCGAGATGCCGAAGAGCGAGGCGTCGAAGGCGTCCACCTCCGGGAGGAAGCCGCCCCAGCGGAAGGGGTCGTCCCCGCGGGCCCGGTACCCGGTCAGCTCCACGCGCTCCGCGGGGACCTCGCCCACGGCCGTCCTCCCCTCCCGGAGCAGCTCCCAGAAGGCTTCGGGCCCGTCCGCGCCGGGGAAGCGGCAGCCCATCCCCACGATGGCGACCGGCTCGTACCCGTCGCCCGAGCGCGGCGCCGCGCTCGCCTCCCCGCCTCCGGCCAGGTGCGCGGCCAGGCGCGCGACGGTGGGGTGGTCGAAGGCCAAGGTGGGCGGGATCTCCACGCCCAGCGCCTCGCCCAGCGCGCCGACCAGCTCCACCAGCCGCATGGAGTTGAGGCCGAGCGCCGCGAAGGGCTCGTGCACGGACACGCGGTCGGCCGGGAGGCCGCCCAGGCGGGCCACGCGCTCCCGGATCATCGCCTCCAGCGCCGCGC
>DASYWD010000446.1 GCA_035936415.1 Longimicrobiaceae bacterium | reverse complement strand
GCCCGCGAGGGCTTCGCCCCGACGCCGGTGCGCAAGGGTGCGCCGCCGGCCCGCGCCGGCGCCGCGCCGGCGGCTGGTGAGGCAGGGAGGGGGAAGAAGAAGGACAAGAAGAAGAAGAAGGGGTGGGTCGACCAGGAGGCGGTCGACGACAACTTCAAGAAGACCATGGCGGCCATGGAGTCGGGCGGGCGCAAGAAGCGCCGCGGCCAGCGCGACACCGGGCCGTCCATGCACGAGCGCCGCGAGGAGGAAGCGCAGCGGCAGCGCCAGGAGGAGGCGACCACCGTCCGCGTCAACGAGTTCCTGACCGTGGCCGAGCTCGCCGAGCTGATCGACGTGACCGCCACGCAGATCATCTCCTCGGCGTTCAAGAACCTCGGGCTGATGGTCACCATCAACCAGCGGCTCGACTTCGACCAGATCGAGCTCCTCCTGGACGAGTTCGGCTTCAAGGCCGTCCGCGAGGAGGAGTACGGCGCGGAGATGGAGGAGGTCGTCTCCGAGGACGCCCCGGAGGACCTCCAGCCGCGTCCGCCGGTGGTCACCGTCATGGGCCACGTCGACCACGGGAAGACGTCGCTCCTGGACTACGTCCGCAAGACCAACGTCATCGCGGGCGAGGCCGGCGGCATCACGCAGCACATCGGCGCGTACCACGTGCAGCTGCAGGACGGGCGCGCCATCTCCTTCCTCGACACCCCGGGCCACGCGGCGTTCACCGCGATGCGCGCCCGCGGCGCCGAGGTCACGGACGTGGTCATCCTCGTGGTGGCCGCGGACGACTCGGTCATGCCGCAGACGATCGAGGCGATCAGCCACGCCCGGAACGCGGGCGTGCCGATCATCGTGGCGGTCAACAAGGTGGACCTCCCCGACGCCAACCCCATGCGCGTGAAGCAGGACCTCCTGCAGCACGGCGTGGTCCTGGAGGACTTCGGCGGCGACGTGATGTCGGCCGACGTTTCCGCCAAGAAGGGGATGGGGATGGACGACCTGCTGGAGAAGGTGCTCCTGCAGGCCGAGATCCTGGAGCTGAAGGCCAACCCGGCGCGCGAAGCGGTCGGGACGGTGATCGAGTCCCAGCTCGACGTCGGCAAGGGGCCGGTCGCCACGGTGCTGGTGACCAACGGGACGCTGCGGGTGGGCGACCACGTGGTCTGCGGCCTGTACAACGGCCGCATCCGCGCCATGCTCGACGAGCGCGGGCACCCGGTGCCCGAGGCCGGTCCGGCGACCCCGGTCCAGATCCTCGGCCTCCCGGGGGTCCCCGGGGCCGGCGACCAGCTCATCGCCATGGAGGCCGACCGGGCCGCCGAGATCGCCCAGACGCGGCAGCGGCTGGAGCGGGAGAAGCGAATCCGGATCAAGAGCCGTGGCGTCAAGCTCACGGACCTGTCCAGGATGCTCGCGAAGGGCGAGGCCACGCAGATCAACCTGGTCATCAAGGGCGACGTGGACGGCTCGGTGCAGGCCCTGTCGGACTCGCTGGAGCAGCTCGCCACCGGCGAGGTGGGGGTGCAGGTCGTCCACCGCGGCGTCGGCGCCATCAACGAGTCGGACGTGCTCCTGGCGTCCACGGCCGGGGCCATCGTCATCGGCTTCCACGTGCGGCCCACCGGCGAGGCCCGCGTGGTCGCCGAGCGGGAGGACGTGGACATCCGCCTCTACAACATCATCTACGAGGCGGTGGAGGAGGTCCGGGCGGCCATGGAGGGCCTGCTCTCCCCGGAGGAGCGCGAGGTCCTGCTCGGCACCGCCGAGGTCCGCCAGCTCTTCAAGGTCCCCCGCGTGGGGACGGTGGCCGGCTGCATGGTCACCCATGGCGAGATTCAGCGCCGCGGACGGGTCCGCGTCATCCGCGAGGGCGTGCAGGTGTACGAGGGCGAGCTGGGGAGCCTGAAGCGCTTCAAGGACGACGTCCGCGAGGTGCGCGAGGGCTTCGAGTGCGGCCTCAACGTCGAGCGGTTCAACGACATCAAGGTCGGCGACATCATCGAGTGCTACCGCATCGAGGAGGTTGCCCGCACCCTTGCCGGCGCCTCGGAAGCGCGCTAGCCTGACGTCCGGAGGCGCGGTGCGGTACGGAGCCGCGCCGCGCCTCTTTCTCTTACGGGCACACCGGCGGGATCCATGGTCGTCGGCCTGGTGGTCTGGGAGCTGCACCTGGCCGGGTGCAGCTCGCTCAAAGAGAAGCGGCAGGTGCTGAAGAGCCTGAAGGACCGGCTCCACAACCGCTTCCACGTTTCCGTGGCGGAGACGGCGCACCAGGACGCGCACCAGCGCGCGGAGCTGGCCGCCTGCGTGGTTTCCGCGGACCGGCGGCACGCGCAGTCGGTGCTCAGCTCCGTGGACCGGATGGTGGAGGAGGAGTCGGGGGCGCGGATCGTCGACTCCTACACCACGTTCTACTAGGGGACAGGGGACAGGGACCGGGGAGCAGCCTGCGACTGCACGGTTGTTGCTTGCTGCTCCCTCCGGCCTGTTCCCTTTTTCAATTCTGGGTCTTATGCCGCGCTACCGCCGTACCGACCGGATCAACCAGCAGCTCCGCCAGGAGGTCTCCCTGCTGGTGCGCGACGGGGTCCGCGATCCCCGCGTGGGGATGGTGACCGTCACCGCCGTGGAGACCTCTCCGGAGCTGGACCACGCCAAGGTGTACGTCACCGTGCTGGGCGACGACGCCGAGAAGGAGGCCGCGCTCCAGGGGCTGCGGAGCGCCGCGTCCTTCATCCGGAGCCAGCTCAGCAAGCAGCTCCAGATGCGTCGCGTCCCGGAGCTGCACTTCCACCTCGACCGCGTCCTCCACGAGGCCAGCCGGATCGAGTCGCTCCTCCGCGAGGTTCTGCCGGCCGAGGATAGGGAGGACGAGGCAGGAGACGAGGACGCCGGGGAGGAGCGGGAGAACGGGTGAACCGTCCGTCCGCACCCGACGTACCCCCGGAGCTCGCCGCCGCCACCGCGCGCGGCGGCGTCCTCGCCGTGGACAAGCCCGAAGGCCCCACCTCGCACGACGTGGTGGCCGCCTCCCGGCGCGCCCTCCGCACCCGGCAGGTGGGGCACACCGGGACGCTGGACCCCTTCGCCTCCGGGCTCCTCCTGGTCTGCTTCGGCCCGGCCACGCGCCTGGCGGAGTACCTCACCCCCCTCCCCAAGACCTACCGCGCCACGATGCGCCTGGGCGAGGCCACCGACACCGACGACCTCACCGGCGAGACCGTCTCCCGCAGCGAGGAATGGGGCGCCCTGACGGAGGAGCGGATCCGGGAGGCGCTGGGCCGCCAGGTGGGCGAGATCGAGCAGCTCCCACCCATCTTCTCCGCCAAGAAGGTGGGCGGCGAGCGGATGTACGCCGCCGCCCGGCGCGGCGAGGCGGTGGAGCGGCGGCCGGCGCGCGTCGTCGTCCACCGGATCGAGGTGCTGAGCATGCGGCTCCCGGAGGTGGAGTTCGAGGTGGAGTGCGGGAGCGGCACCTACATCCGCGCCATCGCCCGCGACGCCGGGGAAGCGCTGGGCGTGGGCGGACACCTGACGGCGCTGCGGCGCACCCGCACGGGCCCGTACTCCGTGGAGGCCGCGGTGCCGCTGGACGCGCTGGGCGACACGGAGCGCGTCCTGGCCGCGACACTCCCTCCCGCCGGGGCCGTGTCGCACCTGCCACGAGTGAGCATCGGCGAGTCCGGCGCCGCGGACGTCCGCCACGGGCGGGCCCTCGCCGCCCCGGAC
>DASYWD010000445.1 GCA_035936415.1 Longimicrobiaceae bacterium | reverse complement strand
GGGGCGAGCAGCGCCGCCAGGAGGAGGCGCCGGGCGCCCGCCGAAACGGTTCCGAGTGGGCTCATCGTCGGGGTCCGGGTCAGAATTCGTAGCGGGCGCCGTCCTCCCCCAGCTCCACGCGGGGGAAGGTCTCGCGGGCGCGGGCCAGCTCCTCGCCGCCCACCTCGGGCGGGAGGTGCACCAGCACCAGCCGCCCGGCCTCCGCACGCGCGGCGACGCGCGCCGCGCCCTCCACGCTGGTGTGACCGCCGAAGCCGCCCGTGGCCTCGTGCACCAGCAGGTCCGCCCCGCGCGCCAGCCGGGCGATGGCGTCCGATTCCTCGGTGTCGCAGGAGTAGGCGGCCACGCCGCTCCCGCGGCGGTCCTCCACCCGCACCCCGATCACGGGAACGCTGTGCGTCCCCGGGGCGGCGGTGACGTGCCAGGCGTCGCTCTCCAGCACCACGGCGCCCTCTTCCAGCGCCACCTCGCGCCAGAGGATCTCCGGCACGCCCTCCCAGCCGCCCGTGTCGAACGCCTCCCAGATCCGCCGCGCCTGCGAGAGCGCCGGGGCCGGGCCGTGGACGGGGACGGGGCGGCGGCGGCCGGCGAGCCAGACCTTTTCCATGAAGAGGGGGAAGCCGGAAACGTGGTCGGCGTGCTCGTGCGTGACCACCAGCGCCTCGATCCGGTCCGGGTCGATCCCCGCCGCCATCAGGCGCTGGACCACGTCTCCGCCGCAGTCGACGACGATCGCCGAGCCCGCGGACTCGAAGGCCAGCATGGTGGTGGTGCGGCTGGCGTCGCTGAGCGCGGCGCCGGTGCCGAGGAGGTGCAGGGTGGGCATGGCGTTCTCCGGTCGGGGGGCCGGCGTGGTCGCAGGCGCGACGCCCCCGGCGCCGTGCGCGGCTCCGGGGGCGTCGTGGGTGGCGCGGCCGCGGTCAGTCGTCGGAGCCCCGGCGCACCAGCTTGTTGAAGCGGTCCTTGTCGCCGCCCTTGTGCTCCATGTCGCGGTGCAGGAAGGCGAGGTTGTTGTCCTCGAACTTCTCGAACCACTCGTCCCACTCGATCCGCTCCAGCTTCCCCTCTCCGGAGTAGCCGGGGAAGTCCACCCGGATCAGGCCCGGGTCGTCCTCGTCTCCCGTCCCCTTCACCCGGGCCGGCCAGCCCCCCCGCTCCTCCACCCAGCGGCGGATGAAGTCGTGGTCCGTGGTGGTGTGCGCGCTCCTCTCCGTCTCAGCCATGACGCTGCCTCCTCGTCGGGGGTTCGCTCCGCGCCTCCCGGCCTGCCGGGCCGGAGGGCGGCGAAGGGAACCGGGCGAGCAGGGACCGTGCCGCAGCTCCCGCTACCGGCGGCCCTTCTCCGCCTGCGGGGGAGGCGCCTGGTTGCAGTAGTGCTCCGGGTTGCCGCGCGTCGTGGCGAAGTTGCGCCGCCACTCTGCCGCGACGTTGGCGTCCACCGTCTCCGGCTCGGGCGCGCGGACGGAGAACTGCGCCGCGCGCTGCATGTAGCGCGCGGAGTCCGCCGGGGTGGGGGCGCCGAGCGCCGAGTCCACGTACGCCATGGACGAGTGCCGCAGCTCCGCCAGGTTTCGGTACACCTGGGCGTAGGTGTACGCGGCCCGCATGGGGCCCTCCACGCCGCCGCCCATGGCGGCGATGGTGTCCAGCGAGGCGAGGTTCTCGCGGGCGCGGATGGCGAGCTCCTCGGCCACGCAGGCGTTGCGCGAGGCGGCCACGCGCGTCTCGCGGCGCTCGCGGTCCTCCCCGGCGTCGCGCCCGCAGGCGGCGAGGACGAGGGGGAGGGCGAGGAGGGGGCGGAGGTGGTGGAGTCTCATGGCCGGTCCGGTGGGGTGGGCGCCGGGCGCGCGGTCAGGCCGCAGTGCCCTCGTCGGGGAAGAACAGGTCGCGCTCCAGCAGCTCGCAGAGGAGGTGGATGAGGGTGATGTGCCCCTCCTGGATCCGCTCCGTGGCGCAGGAGGGGACCACCAGCGCCTCGGCGCAGAGCGCCCGCATCCGCCCGCCGTCCTTTCCCGTGAGGCCGATGGTCAGCGCCCCACGCTCGTTGGCGGCCTCCACGGCGGCCAGGACGTTGGTGGAGTTGCCGCTGGTGCTGATCGCCACCAGCACGTCGCCCTCGCGCACCATGGCCTCCACCTGGCGGCGGAAGGCGGTGGCGTAGTCGTAGTCGTTGCTCCAGCAGGTGAGCGTCGGGGCGTCCAGCAGGTGGTGCGCGGGGAGGCCCGGGCGCTCGCGCTTGTAGCGCGCCACCAGCTCCTCCACCAGGTGCATGGCGTCGCACGCCGAGCCGCCGTTGCCGCAGGCGTACAGGCGGTTGCCGGCACGGAAGGCGTCCGCCACCCGCCCGGAGATGCGGACCACCTCGGGGGCCATCTCCTTGAGCGCCTGCTTCACGCGGGCGGAGTCGTCCAGGATCTCGCGCACCAGCGCGACGGGGTCGTACGGGGTCATCGGGCGCGTTCCGTGTGCATCGGGGCGGTCGTCGCGCCCAATCTACCGCTTCGGGCGCCCGGGCGGGAGACGCCGGTCCTGGCCGAGCGCGCCGTACCGGGCCAGGATCTCGCGCACCCGGTCCAGCGGGAGCGCCTCCACCGTCCCGCGGTGCCCGGCCGTCGTGGTGGCCCGGAAGAGCGAGTTGTAGATCGCCTCCTCCGTGGCCTCCACCACGGCCTCGAAGAGCGGGGACAGGAGGTCGTTGGGGAGCACCTCCACGGTGTGCGGCGCGGAGCGGCGCTCCGGGGTGCGGCGGACCCCCTCCGCCGTGGAGAAGGCGATGGCGTAGTCGCCGGAGCCGTTGGTCATGGGCGAGCCGGTGCGCGCCAGCCCCAGCATGGCGCGGGCGGCCAGCCGCTCCAGGTTGCGGGGCTCCAGCGGCGCATCGGTGGCGATCACGATCATGATGGAGCCGTCCGCGTCGCCCCGGTCCAGCTCCCGCTTGAGGAAGTACTGGTCCAGCTCGCGGCCCACGGGCGCGCCGAGCACCTGGAGGATCCCGCCGTAGTTGCTCTGCACCAGCACCCCCACCGTGTACCCGCCCAGCGAGCGCGGGAGCACGCGCGACGAGGTGCCGATCCCCCCCTTCCACCCGAAGGCGACCGTCCCCGTCCCCGCGCCCACGGCGCCCTCCTCCACCGGCCCGCCCCGCGCCTGGCGGAGGGCGCGGAGGACGTGCTCGGCGCGCACCGGCCGGGCGCGGATGTCGTTGAGGAAGCCGTCGTTGGTCTCGCCGACCACGGCGTTCACGCTGCGCGCCTCCGGGTTCCGGGCGAGCACGTGGTCCAGCACCGCGTCCGCCGCGCGCGGGACGCAGAGGGTGCAGGTGAGGACGACGGGCGTCTCGATCTCGCCCAGCTCGCGCACCTGGGTGACGCCCATCAGCTTCCCGAAGCCGTTCCCCACGAAGACCGCCGCCGGGACCTTGTCGGTGAACAGGTCGCCCCCGTGGGGAAGCACCGCGGTGACGCCGGTGCGGACCGAGTCCCCCTCGCGCACGGTGACCTGGCCCACCCGGACGCCGGGGACGTCGGTGATGGCGTTCAGCGGGCCGGGCGGGAGGACGCCGGGCGCCACCCCCAGCTCGCGGGCGCGCGGGCGGACGTCGGCCGCGCCCTGCTGCGCCGCCAGGGGAGGGGCCAGCGCGAGCAGCGCCAGCAGGACGGAGAGCGGGGTGCCGTGCATGGGCCGGGTGATCGCGCGGGAGCGGGGGGTGGGCCGCGCGTGGCGCGCGCGTTGCGTTCGCCGCGGCGGGCGCCGGAGGGGCGCCGGGACGTTCCAGGTAAAGGTTTACGATGCGAGCCGCAAGACCGAGCAGGGGCGCAGGGCGCCTCGTTCCGATC
>DASYWD010000444.1 GCA_035936415.1 Longimicrobiaceae bacterium | reverse complement strand
CGGACGGGGCCGGCCTGCGCGAGGCGCTGGCGGCGACGGGCGCCACGCTGATGCAGGCCACGCCCGCGACCTGGCAGATGCTGCTGGAGGCGGGCTGGGAGGGGACGGAGGGGCTGCGGGTGCTCTGCGGCGGGGAGGCGCTCCCGCGCGAGCTGGCCGAGCGGCTCCTCGCGCGCTGCGCCGCGCTCTGGAACCTGTACGGCCCGACGGAGACCACCGTCTGGTCCACGGCGCTGCGGGTGGAGGCGGGGGAGGGAGCGGTGCCCATCGGGCGCCCCATCGCCAACACGACCGCGTACCTGCTGGACGGGGAGCTGCGCCCGGTGCCGCTCGGCGCCGCCGGGGAGCTGTACCTGGGCGGCGACGGGGTGACGCGCGGGTACCTGGGCCGGCCGGAGCTGACGGCGGAGCGCTTCGTCCCGGATCCGTTCGCGCGGAAGCCGGGTGTGCGCCTGTACCGCACGGGAGACCGGGTGCTGCGCCGGGCGGACGGGGCGCTGGAGTTCGTGGGGCGGAGCGACCACCAGGTGAAGGTGCGGGGCTACCGGATCGAGC
Source organism: Longimicrobiaceae bacterium (assembly GCA_035936415.1). Classification (NCBI taxonomy): domain Bacteria; kingdom Pseudomonadati; phylum Gemmatimonadota; class Longimicrobiia; order Longimicrobiales; family Longimicrobiaceae; species Longimicrobiaceae bacterium. Next base: position 5,698 of record DASYWD010000444.1, on the reverse strand, counting down.
CGGGCGAGGTCGCGGCCCGGCTCCTGGAGCACGGGAGCGTGCGCGAGGCGGTGGTGGTGGCGCGCGAGGACCAGGCGGGCGACCGGCGGCTGGTGGCGTACTGGTTGGGGGCGGAGGAGGTGGGCGCGGAGAGCCTGCGGGCGCACCTCCTGGAGCGGCTGCCGGAGTACATGGTGCCGGCCGCCTACGTGCGCCTGGAGGAGATGCCGCGGACGGCGAACGGGAAGCTGGACCGGCGGGCGCTGCCGGCCCCCGGAGGGGGTGCGTACGCGCGGCGGAGCTACGAGGCGCCGCTCGGGGAGGTGGAGGAGGTGGTGGCGCAGGTCTGGACGGAGGTGCTGAAGGTGGAGCGGGTGGGGCGGTGGGACCACTTCTTCGAGCTGGGCGGCCACTCGCTGCTGGCGGTGCGGGTGGTCTCGCGGGTGCGGCAGCGGCTCGGGGTGGAGGTCCCCCTGGGAGAGGTCTTCCGCCTCCCCGTGCTGGCCGAGTACGCGCGCGCCGTGGCGGCGGCAGTCCGGGCCGACCTGCCGCCCATCGAGCCGGCGGAGCGCACCGCGCCGCTGCCGCTCTCCTTCGCGCAGCAGCGGCTCTGGCTCGTGGAGCAGATGGGCAGGGTGGGGAGCGCCTACAACCTCCCCTGGCGGCTGCGCCTGCGCGGAGAGCTGGACCGGGGAGCGCTGGTGCGCGCCCTGGACCGGATCGTGGCGAGGCACGAGGTGCTGCGCACGACGGTCGCCCGGGGCGGCGGCGAGCCGGTACAGCGGATCGCCCCGGCGGAGGAGAGCCGCTTCCTCCTGGTGGAGCACGACCTGCGCGGCCAGGCGGACGCCGAGGAGGAGATGTGCCGCCTGCTGGCCCGGGAGTGGAGCACGCTCTTCGACCTGGAGCGGGGGCCGCTCGTCCGCGGGCGCCTGGTGCGGCTCGGCGAGGACGAGCACGTGCTGCAGGTGACCATGCACCACGTCGTCTCCGACGGGTGGAGCATGGGCGTGTTCACCCGCGAGCTGAGCGCGCTCTACGCCGCGTTCCGCAGCGGGGAGGCGGACCCGCTGCCGGAGCTTCCGGTGCAGTACGCGGACTACGCGGTGTGGCAGCGGCGCTGGGTGGAGGGAGAGGTGCTGCGCCAGCAGGCGGAGTACTGGAAGCGGACGCTCGCCGGCGCGCCCGAGCTGCTGGAGCTGCCCACCGACCACCCGCGCCCGGCGGAGATGGACTTCGCGGGCTCGTTCGTCGGCCTGGAGCTGGACGAGGAGCTGACGGCCGGGCTGAAGGCGCTCTCGCAGCGGTGGGGGACGACGCTGTTCATGACGCTGCTGGCCGGCTGGGCCGCGGTGCTCTCGCGCCTCTCGGGGCAGGAGGACCTGGTCGTCGGCACGCCCACGGCCAACCGGGGCCAGGCGGAGATCGAAGGGCTGATCGGCTTCTTCGTGAACACGCTGGCGCTGCGGCTGGACCTCTCGGGCGGGCCGACGGTCGCGGAGCTGCTGGAGCGGGTGCGGGAGCGCGCGCTGGAGGCGCAGCAGAACCAGGACATCCCCTTCGAGCAGGTGGTCGAGGCGGTGCGCCCGGCGCGCAGCCTGGCGCACACCCTCCTCTTCCAGGTGACCTTCACCTGGCAGAACGTGCCTCGGGAGCGGATGGAGCTTCCGGGGCTGGAGCTGGCGCCGGTGCAGGGGGCGTCTCAAGCGTGGGAGACGGCGAAGTCCGACCTGGGGCTGTCCCTTTCCGAGGCGGGCGAACGGATCGTGGGCGGGCTCGTCTACGCGACCTCGATCTTCGAACGGACGACGGCGGAGCGCTACCTGGGCTACCTGCGGCGGGTGCTGGAGGAGATGGCGGCCGGGCCGGAGCGGCCGGTCGCCGGGCTGGAGATGCTCCCGCAGGCGGAGCGGCGGCAGGTGGTGGAGGCGTGGAACGCCACGGACGCCGAGCATCCGCGCAACGCGTGCGTGCACGAGCTCTTCGAGCGCCGGGTGGAGCGCGCTCCCGACGCGGCGGCGCTGGTCTTCGGGGACGAGACGCTCACCTACGCGGAGCTGAACCGGCGCGCCAACCGCCTGGCGCACTACCTCAGGGAGCTCGGCGTCGGGCCCGACGTGCGCGTGGCGCTGGGGGTGGAGCGCAGCCCGGAGATGGTCGTGGCGCTGCTGGCGGTGCTCAAGGCGGGCGGGGCGTACGTGCCGCTGGACCCGGAGTACCCCGCCGAACGGCTGCGCCACATGCTGGAGGACAGCCGGCCGGCGCTGCTGCTGACGCAGGGGCGGCTGCGCGGCCGCTTCCCGGCGCCGGAGGTCCGTGCGCTCCCGCTCGACGCGGCGGCGGCACCGTGGGCGGACCGGCCGGACACGAACCCGGGGCGCGCGGGGCTCACGCCCGAGCACCTGGCCTACGTGATCTACACCTCCGGCTCCACGGGCCGCCCCAAGGGTGTGATGGTGGCGCACCGGGGGGTGTGCAACCTGGCGCTGGCCCAGGTCCACGGGTTCGCGGTGGAGCCCGGGAGCCGCGTGCTCCAGTTCGCGTCCATCAGCTTCGACGCCTCCGTCTCCGAGGTGTTCACGGCGCTCGTCCGGGGGGCGGCGCTGCACGTGCCGCCCCCGGGGATCCTCGCCGGCGACACCCTGGTCCAGGCGCTCGCGAGGCACCGGATCACCCACGTGACTCTGCCGCCCGCGGTGCTCGCGACCCTTCCGGAGCGGGCCGTCCCCGGCGTGGAGACCCTGGTGCTCGCCGGGGACGTGGCCACCGAGGCGGCTGCGAGGCCGTGGATGGCGGGCCGCAGGCTCGTCAACGCGTACGGCCCCACCGAGGCCACCGTGTGCGCCACCCTGCACGAGTGCCGCGCCGACGCGCCCGGGAGCCCGCCGATCGGCCGCCCGATCTTCAACGTGCGCGTCTACCTCCTGGACACGGAGGGCGAGCCGGTCCCCGTCGGGGTCGTCGGCGAGCTCCACGTAGGTGGCGCCGGGGTCGCGCGGGGCTACCAGAACCGCCCCGAGCTCACGGCGGAGCGCTTCCTCCCCGACCCCTTCGGCGCGCAGCCCGGAGCGCGCCTGTACCGCACGGGCGACCTGGCGCGCTGGCGCGCCGACGGGACGATCGACTTCCTTGGCCGCAACGACCAGCAGGTGAAGATCCGCGGCTTCCGCATCGAGCCGGGAGAGGTCGAGAGCGTGCTCGTCGACGACCCGCGGGTCGGCCAGGCGGTCGTGGCCGTGCGCGAGGACCTGCCCGGCGAGCGGGGCCTGGTGGCGTATGTCGTCCCGGCGGCCGAGGAGGTCGAGCTGTGGCCCTCCGTCGGCGAGTACTTCGTCTACGACGAGCTGATCTACCACAGCCTCACCACCGACGAGCGCAGGCACGCGAGCTACCGCGTGGCCGCGGAGCGGCTGGTGCCCGGCAAGGTCGTCGTGGACGTGGGGACGGGGGCCGACGCCGTGCTCGCGCGGATGTGCGTGGAGGCGGGCGCGCGGAAGGTCTACGCCATCGAGATCCTGGAGAGGTCGTACCTGCAGGCGAAGCGTGCGATCGCCGCCGCGGGGATGGAGGACCGCATCACGCTGATCCACGGCGACGCGACACGCGTGGAGCTCCCCGAGCCGGCGGACGTCTGCGTCAGCGAGATCGTGGCGTCCATCGCCGGCGCCGAGGGGGCCGCCCCCATCCTCAACAGCGCCCGGCGATTCCTCCGCCCGGGCGGCCGCTTCCTGCCGGAGCGGAACGTCACCCGGATCGCCGCGGTCAGCCTTCCCCGCGGGCTGGACGAGCGGCCCGCGTTCACCGACCTGTCCGGCCACTACGTCGAGCAGATCTTCCGGGAGGTGGGGCACCGGTTCGACCTCCGCCTCTGCATCAAGAACCTGCCCTCCGAGAACATCCTCTCGGACGCCGGGATCTTCGAGGACCAGGACTTCCGCGGGCCGGTCCCGTGCGAGTACGACCGTGCGCTGACGCTCCGCTTCACCCGGGCCGGGCGGTTCGACGGCTTCCTCCTCTGGCTGCAGCTCTACACGGTCGAGGACGAGGTCATGGACACGCTCGAGGACCGGACCGCCTGGCTCCCGGTCTTCTTCCCGGTCTTCCACCCGGGCGTCCAGGTGTCCGAGGGAGACCGGATCGAGGCGACCTGCAGCGCGCGCAACTCGTCCAACGGCGTGAACCCCGACTACGAGATCCGCGGCTCGCTGGTCCGCGCGGACGGGGAGGTCGTCCCCTTCCGGTACCGCTCGCCCCACCACGAGGTGCAGTACCGGGCCAGCCCGTTCTACCGGCGCCTGTTCGACGGGGACGGCGCGGGGGCGGAGGGCCGCGAGCCTCCCCGGGCGCTGGGCGACAGCCTCCGGGAGCGGCTCCGGGAGAGGCTGCCCGAGTACATGGTCCCCGCCGCCGTCGTGGTGCTGGATGCCCTCCCGCTGACCCCCAGCGGCAAGGTGGACCGCAGGGCGCTCCCCTCGCCGCGCGACGTCGAGCTCGCGCAGGAGAGCTACGACGCACCCGCGACCGAGACGGAGGCCGCGCTCGCCGACATCTGGTCGGAGGTGCTGGGCGTGGAGCGGGTGGGGCGCGGCGACGACTTCTTCGACCTGGGCGGCCACTCGCTGCTGGCCGTGCAGATGATCTCGCGCGTGCACCAGGTGCTGGGCGTGGAGGCGATGCCGGGGGCAATCTTCGAGACCCCGGTGCTGGCCGACTTCGCGCGCAGCCTGCAGCTGGCGGACCGGACGGAGCTGTCGGCGATCGAGCCGGTGGAGCGGCGCGGCCCGCTGCCGCTGTCCTTCGCCCAGAAGCGGCTCTGGTTCCTGGAGCAGCTGGGGGGGCTGGGCAGCGCGTACCACATCCCCAGCCGGCTGCGGCTGGAGGGCGAGCTGGACCGGGAGGCGCTGGGCCGTGCGCTGGACCGGATCGTGGCGCGCCACGAGGCGTTGCGCACCACGCTCGTGGTGGTGGACGGCGAGCCGGAGCAGCGCATCGCTCCGGTGGAGGGCTGCGGCTTCGTTCTGCTCGGACACGACCTGAGCGCGCACCCGGACGTGGAGGCGGAGCTCGGCCGGCTCATGGCCGAGGAGGCGAGCGCGCCGTTCGACCTGGCGCGGGGGCCGCTCATCCGCGGGCGCCTGATCCGCCTGGGAGCACGGGAGCACGTCCTGCTGGTGACCATGCACCACGTCGTCTCCGACGGCTGGTCCGCGGGGGTGCTCGTCCAGGAGCTGAGCGCGCTGTACAGGGCCTTCCGCCGCGGGGAGGCGGACCCGCTGCCGGAGCTTCCGGTGCAGTACGCCGACTACGCGGTATGGCAGCGGCGCTGGGTGGAGGGAGAGGTGCTGCGCCAGCAGGCGGAGTACTGGAAGCGGACGCTCTCCGGCGCGCCCGAGCTGCTGGAGCTGCCCGCCGACCGCCCGCGCCCGGCCGAGATGGACCACGCCGGAGCGCTGCTGGGCGTGGCGCTGGACGAGGAGCTCACGGCGGGGCTGAAGGCGCTGTCGCGGCGGCAGGGGACGACGCTGTTCATGACGCTGCTGGCCGGCTGGTCGGTGGTGCTCTCGCGGCTCTCGGGGCGGGAGGACCTGGTCGTGGGCACGCCCACGGCCAACCGGGGCAGGAGGGAGATCGAGGGGCTGATCGGCTTCTTCGTCAACACGCTGGCGCTGCGGCTGGACCTCTCGGGCGCGCCGACGGTGGGGGAGCTGCTGGAGCGGGT
>DASYWD010000443.1 GCA_035936415.1 Longimicrobiaceae bacterium | reverse complement strand
TGCAGGAGCGGGTGCCGGAGTACATGGTGCCGGCGGCGTACGTGCGCCTGGAGGAGATGCCGCTGACGCCCAACGGGAAGCTGGACCAGAGGGCGCTGCCGGCGCCGGAGGGGGAGGCGTACGCGCGGCGGGGCTACGAGGGGCCGCAGGGGGAGGTGGAGCAGGCGCTGGCGGAGATCTGGGCGGAGGTGCTGAGGCTGGAGCACGTGGGGCGGTGGGACCACTTCTTCGAGCTGGGCGGCCACTCCCTCCTGGCGATCACACTCATCGAGCGGATGCGGCGGCGGGGGCTGCACACCGACGTGCGGGCGCTGTTCACGAAGCCGACGATCGCCGACCTCGCGACCGACATCAAACAGGAAATCCGTCTATGAGCATCCAGGAGCTTGTGAGCGACCTCCTCGCCCGGGGCGTCGATCTGTCGGTCGAAGGCGACGAGCTGATCATCCGGGGCAAGGCGATGGACTCCGGCCTCCTGGGGCTGCTGCGGGAGAACAAGCAACCGCTGCTGGAGCTCGTCCGGGCGGGGAAGTACGGCTCCGGTCCCACGCCGCTCGTCCTCGCGTCCCGGATGGTGCTGGACCCGTCGGAGAGGGACAGGGTCTTCTCGGAGGTGCCGGGCGGAGCCGAGAACGTGCAGGACATCTACCCGCTGGCGCCGCTGCAGGAAGGGATCCTCTTCCACCACCTGATGGCCGAGGAGGGAGACACGTACATCCAGGTGAGTCTCTGGAGCTTCGACACACGCGAGCGGCTGACCGGCTTTCTGCGTGCGCTGCAGGCGGTGGTGGACCGCCACGACATCCTGCGGACGTGCGTGGTCTGGGAGGGGCTGCGGGAGCCGGTACAGGTGGTGTGCCGGCGGGTGGAGATCCCCGTGGAGGAGGTGGAGCCGGCCGCGGGGGAGGGCGACGTGGGGGAGTGGCTGTGTTCGCTCTACGATCCCGGGCACTTCCGGATCGACCTGCGCACGCCGCCCCTGATGCGGCTCTACGTCGCGCGTGACGAAGCCCGGGACCGCTGGCTGCTGCTCTTCCTGCGGCACCAGATCACCAGCGACCACGAGTCGCTGGAGATCCTGCTGAGGGAGCTGCGCGCCCACCTGGGGGAACGTGCTCCCGACCTGCCGCCCCCCCTCCCGTTCCGGAACTACGTGGAGCAGGCGCTGGGGGGCGTGAGCCGGGAGGAGCACGAGGCGTTCTTCCGCGGCATGCTGGGGGACGTGGACGAGCCGACGGCGCCGTACGGGATCCTCGACGTCCGGAGCGGGGGCCAGGACGCCGCGCGCCTCTGGATGGACGAGGAGCTGGCCCGGCGGCTGCGCACCCGCGCCCGGGCGCTGGGGGTGAGCGCGGCGAGCCTGTGCCACCTGGCGTGGGCGCAGGTGCTGGCGCGGGTGACGGGGCGGGAGGACGTGGTGTTCGGGACCGTGCTCTTCGGCCGCATGCAGGCCGGGGAAGGCTCGGACCGGGTGCTGGGGCCGTTCATCAACACGCTGCCGGTGCGCATCGAGGTGGGCGGGGAGGGGGTGGAGGCGAGCGTGCGGAGGACGCACAAGCTGGTGGCGGAGCTGCTGCAGCACGAGCACGCCTCGCTGGCGCTGGCGCAGCGCTGCAGCGCGGTGCAGGCGCCGGCCCCGCTCTTCACCTCCCTCTTCAACTACCGCCACAACCGGTTCGTCGGCACCCGGCGCGCCGAGGGGGCGCCCCTGGCGCTGCCGGGGTTCGAGGGGATCGAGGTCCAGAGGTCCGAGGAGCGGAATCCCTATCCCTTCACGGTCGCGGTGAACGACCTCGGGGACGGTGGATTCCGGCTCGCGGTGGAGGCGCCCGGGGCCGCCGAGGCGGAGCGTCTGTGCGCGATGGTGCACACGGCGCTGGAGCGGCTGGTGGAGGCGCTGGAGGTCTCGCCGACGCGGGCGCTCGGGAGCATCGACGTGCTTCCGGAGGAGGAGTGGCGGCAGGTGGTGGAAGGGTGGAACGCCACCGAGGCCGAGTATCCGCGCGAGCTGTGCGTGCACCAGCTCTTCGAGGCGCAGGCGCGGCACAGCCCCGAGGCGGTGGCGCTCGTCTTCTCGGGCGAGGCGCTCAGCTACGCGGAGCTGAACGCCCGGGCGAACCGCCTGGCGCACCACCTGGTCGGGCTGGGCGTCGGACCCGAGGCGCGGGTGGCCGTCTGCGTGGAGCGCAGTGCGGAGATGGTCGTCTCCCTGCTGGCGGTGCTCAAGGCCGGCGGGGCCTTCGTGCCGCTGGACCCGGAGTACCCGCCGGAGCGCCTGGGCTACATGCTGCGCGACAGCGCCCCGGTGGCGGTGCTGACCCAGGGCTCGCTCCTGGAGCGGCTCGGGGCGGCGGAGGTGGCGGAGCTGGCGCAGGTGCCGGTGCTGGACCTGGCGGGCGATGCCGCGGCCTGGGCGCGCCGGCCGGAGAGCGACCCTGTGCGGGGGGCGCTGAGCCCGGAGCAGCTGGCGTACGTGGTCTACACCTCGGGCTCGACGGGCCGGCCCAAGGGCGTGGCGTGCCTGCACCGCAACCTGGTCAACCGGCTCGCCTGGATGCAGCAGGCCTGGGGGCTGGCTGCCTCGGACGCGGTGCTGCAGAAGACCACGCTGAGTTTCGACGCCTTCGCCCGGGAGATCTTCTGGCCGCTGGCCGTGGGGGCGCGCGTGGTGGTGCTGGCGCCCGGGGCGCACCGCGACCCGGCCGCCCTGCTGGAGGTGGTGCGCCGGGAGGGGATCGGGGTGCTGAGCCTGGTGCCCTCGATGCTGCAGGTGCTGCTGGAGCAGCCCGAGGTGGGGCGCTGCGCGGAGCTGAAGCGGGTGCTCTGCGGGGGCGAGGCGCTGCCGCCGGCGCTGGCGGCGCGCTTCGGGGAGCGGCTGCCCGGCGTGGCGCTGCACAACCTGTACGGCCCCTCGGAGGCGGCCACGGCCACGGCGGCGCGGATCGAGGCGCTCGGGGCCGGGGAGGCGGGAGGGGTGCGGGTGCCGGTGGGGAGCCCGATCGGGAACACGCGGGTCTACCTGCTGGACGCGCGCGGGGAGCCGGTGCCGGTGGGCGTGGCCGGGGAGCTGTACGTGGGGGGCGCGGGGGTGGCGCGCGGCTACCTGGGGCGCGCGGAGCTGACGGCGGAGCGCTTCGTCCCGGACCCGTTCTCGGGCGAGGCGGGGGCTCGGCTGTACCGGACGGGAGACGTGGGGCGGTGGCTGGGGGAGGGGGCGCTGGAGTACGTGGGGCGGAACGATGCGCAGGTGAAGGTGCGCGGCTACCGGATCGAGCTGGGGGAGATCGAGGCGCGGCTGCGGGAGCAGGGGGGCGTGCGGGAGGCGGTGGTGGTGGTGCGGGAGGACACGCCGGGAGACCGGCGGCTGGTGGCGTACTGGGTGGGCGAGGCGCTCGAAGCCGAGACGCTGCGGGGGCACCTGCAGGAGCGGGTGCCGGAGTACATGGTGCCGGCGGCGTACGTGCGCCTGGAGGAGATGCCGCTGACGCCCAACGGGAAGCTGGACCAGAGGGCGCTGCCGGCGCCGGAGGGGGAGGCGTACGCGCGGCGGGGCTACGAGG
>DASYWD010000442.1 GCA_035936415.1 Longimicrobiaceae bacterium | reverse complement strand
CTGCTGGACACAGCGCGCGGCGCGGTGCCCGCGGTGGTGGAGCTGGGCGCCGCCGGGCCGGCCCGGGTGGTGGGGAGCGACACCGCCGCGCTGTACGTCCGCGTGGGGACGGTTCTGCTGGCGGTGGACGTGCGCGAGGGGCGGGTGCGGGCGCGGCGGGAGGGGGTGGGGGAGGACGGCTTCGAGGTGCACCCGCGTGGCCGGGGCGGGTACGTCCTGTCCCGGAACGGTGGGGTCCTGGGAGTGGCCGCGGGATCGCTCCGGCCCGTGTGGGGGTGGCCGGAGCGGGGGGCGGCGGGGACGGCGCTCGCCGTCTCGCCGCTGGGCGACCGGGTCTACCACGCGCTCGGCGGGGACGAGCCGCGGATCCTCGTGCGCGACGCGCAGACCGGGCGGATCCTGGCGGAGCGGGCCATGGGCGGCCCCGTGCGCGTCCTGGAGACCGGGCTGGACGGGACGCTGTACGCGCTGGTCGGCGAGGGGCGGCTGGCGCTGGCGGCGCTCCGGCCGGGGCCGGAGGGGCTGGAGGAGCTGTGGGACCGCGCCCTGCGCGGCGCCACTGCGGAGGGGGGGGTGCGGCTGGCGGTCTCCCCGGCGGAGCCGCGGCTGGCCGTGGTGTCGCCGGAGGACGGTGGGACGCTCCGGGTGCTGGACGCCGCCACGGGGGAGACGCTGAGCTCGGAGGCGGGAGTGCTGGACGCCGCCTGGGCCGCCGACGGCGCGCTCTACGTGCTCACCCCCGAGGAGGTGCGCCTCGTCCGGGAGCTGCGGGAAAACGAGGAGGGCGCCCGGCGGTGACCCGCGGGCGCCCTCGCGCTCGTTCCAGCCCCCGGCCCGGTCAGTGGCCCAGGTCGGCGGCGTCGCTGTCCTTCCGCAGGAGGAAGGCGGCGGCCACGAAGGGGAGCGAGTTCATGAACAGCACCAGCACCGAGGCCGCCAGCATGTACTTGCTGTAGTCCCAGGTACCGAGGGTCACGATCGCGTAGATGGCCGCCACGATCGCGGGGAAGGTGATGAGGACCGCCCCGATCAGGAAGAGTCGCATTGCAGTCTCCGAAGATTTCCATTCTCGCCCGACGGGCGGGCCCGGCGCGGCGCCCGAAGCAGGTTCCGTCGGGCGGCATATTATCGGCGCTCCGACCGTGTGGCAAGCGGGGAGCATCTTGCGTGCCGCCTTGCAGGGGGTCCGCCGGGCGCGCGATCTTGCGGGGCCCGGCGCGGTGCCGGCAGGAAACGAGGGAGCGAGCCAGCATGCGGGAAGGGGAGAGCACGAGCGTCGGCGGGGTGCGGCCCGCGGGGATCGGCACGCGGGTGGCGCGGGCGGCCCGGTTGCGCTGCCCCCACTGCGGACGCGGGCGGGTGGTGGAGTCGTGGTTCCGGATGCGCGAGAGGTGCCCGGTCTGCGGGATCCGCACCGCCCGCGGCGAGGACGACTTCATGCTGGGCGCCATGGTGTTCAACATCGCCTTCGCGGAGGGGCTGCTGGCCGTGGTCCTCGTCGGCGTCGCCGTCGCCACCTGGCCGGACGTGCCCTGGACCTTCCTCCGGTTCGGCGGGCCGGTGCTGATGGTACTGGCGCCGATCTTCTTCCTCCCGTTCTCCCGGACGCTGTGGATGGCCTTCGAGCCCGTCTTCTTCCCGGTCACGCCGGAGGAGGCGGAGGAGGGAAGGGAGGCGGTGCGGAAGTAGAACGGCAGGGGACAGGTTGCACGGGACGGCCTGCAGATGCGGCGCGGTGCGGAGTGGCTGGCACGGGCGGTGCAGCGAGCCAACGGCTCGCGACGGACAGATGCAGGAACGGCAGCGGAGGGGGCATGACGGATCAGGTGCGCGGCAAGGCGGCGGTGGTGACGGGGGGAAGCAAGGGGATCGGCTACGCCATCGCGGAGGCGCTCGCGGGCGCCGGGGCGAACGTGGTGATCTCCGCCCGCCACGAGGACGAGGTGCAGGAGGCGGCGCGGCGGCTGAACGAGGGGGGCGGCGGCGAGGTGGTGGGCGTCGTCTGCGACGTGCGGCGCCACGACGACGTGAAACGGATGATCGGCACCACGGTGGAGCGCTTCGGGGGCGTGGACGTGCTGATCAACAACGCCGGCGTGGGCGCCTTCGCCCCGGTGGACGAGCTGCCCCCGGAGAAGTGGGCGCAGGTCATCGAGACCAACCTGAACGGGGTGTACTACTGCTGCCACGAGGCCGTCCCGCACATGCGCGGGCGCGGCGGCGGGTGGATCATCAACATCGCCTCGCTCGCCGGGAAGAACCCCTTCGCGGGCGGGGCCGCGTACAACGCATCCAAGTTCGGGCTGGTGGGCTTCTCGGAGGCGCTGATGCTGGACGTGCGGCAGCACGACATCCGGGTCAACTACATCATGCCGGGGAGCGTGGCGACGTACTTCAACGACCACACCCCGAGCGAGGAGGACGCCTGGAAGATCCAGCCGGAGGACATCGCGAAGATCGTGATGGACCTGCTGGCCTTCCCCGGCCGCACCCTCCCGTCCCGGGTGGAGGTCCGGCCGAGCAAGCCGCCGAAGCGGTAGGTGAACGTCGGGCCCCTGCCTGACGCACTCACGCACTTTCGCACTCACGCACTCTGCCGTCATGCCCGACCACTCGCCGCACAAGCCGAAGGCCGTCATCTGGGACCTGGACGGCACCCTCTCCGACGACCGGGCGCGCGCACACTTCGTCGAGGTGGAGCAGGGGCGCGCCCGGGACTGGGAGTCGTACTTCGACGCCATCGACCAGGACGCTCCGATCGCCGCGTCCATGGAGATCCTCCAGGCCCTGCGCGCGCACGGCTCGCGCATCGTCTTCCTCACCGGACGGCCGGACTACACCCGGGAGAAGACGGAACGGTGGCTCAAGGCCAACGGGCTCGACGACTACGACCGGCTGGTGATGCGCCCGGAGGGGGAGCGCCGCCCGGCGGGCTACTTCAAGGCGGACGCGGTCGCCGCGCTCCGCGAGGAGTACCAGCTGGTCTGCGCCTTCGAGGACCGGATCGACGTCGCCGAGGCGCTGCGCGACGCCGGGATCCCGGTGTTCCTGTTCGGTGCCGGAATGGACGCCGCCGCGGAGGCGCTGGAGGTGCTGGAGGTGGAGCAGGAGGAGCTGCTGGAGGACGCGCCGGGAGAGGGGCGGTAGCGGACAGGCCGACTCGCGCCCGGAGGGTACCTTTCACCGCCCCGCTCTGCCGTTTGCAATCCGTACGTCCCCCCGCCATTATAGCGCCGCGCCGGGAGCCTCCGGCACCGCCGCATGTCGGAATACGCCCATCCCTCGAGCCGAGGCACCATGACGGATAGCAACTCCGGTTTCCGCACCGAGCGCGACTCCCTGGGGGAGATGCAGGTCCCCGCCGGCGCGCTGTACGGCGCGCAGACGCAGCGCGCGGTCGAGAACTTCCCCATCAGCGGGATCCGCTTCCCGCGCCGCTTCATCCACGCCCTGGGCACCATCAAGAAGGCGTGCGCGCGGGCCAACCAGGAGATGGGGTGGCTGGACGCGCCGGTGGCGGACGCCGTCGCCCGCGCCGCCGACGAGGTGATCGAGGGGGCGCTGGACGCGCAGTTCGTGCTGGACATCTTCCAGACGGGGAGCGGCACCTCCAGCAACATGAACGCCAACGAGGTGATCGCCACCCGGGCCACCGCGCTCCTGGGGAGCGGGCGCGTGCACCCCAACGACCACGTCAACATGGGGCAGAGCTCCAACGACGTGATCCCCACGGCCATGCACGTTTCGGCGCGCGTCGCCATCCACCAGGACCTGATCCCCGCGCTGGAGCGGCTCCGCGACGCGCTGCAGGCCAAGGCCGCCGAGTTCGACGACGTGGTCAAGAGCGGGCGGACCCACCTGATGGACGCCACCCCGGTCCGGCTGGGGCAGGAGTTCGGCGGGTACGCCTCGCAGGTGGACCACGGGATCCGCCGGCTCCGGAACGCCTCGGAGGAGCTGGCCGAGCTGGCGCTGGGCGGCACCGCCGTCGGGACGGGGACCAACGCGCACCCGGACTACGCCCGCAGGGCCATCGAGCACATCAGCCGCGACACCGGGCTGGAGTTCCGCGAGGCGGAGAACCACTTCGAGGCGCAGGGCGCCAAGGACGCCTTCGTCAGCGCTTCCGGGGCGCTCAACACCCTGGCGGTGTCGCTGATGAAGATCGCCAACGACGTACGCTGGCTGGCGAGCGGCCCCACCTCCGGCCTGGCCGAGATCACCCTACCCGCGGTGCAGCCGGGCTCCTCCATCATGCCGGGGAAGGTGAACCCGGTGATGAGCGAGGCGCTGATGATGGTGTGCGCGCAGGTCATGGGGAACCACACGGCCGTCACGGTGGGCGGGCAGCACGGCAACTTCGAGCTGAACGTGATGATGCCGGTGATGGCGAACGCCCTGCTGCAGTCCGTCGACATCCTGGCGAACGCCTGCGACGCCTTCCGCGGGCGCGCCGTGGAGGGGATCGGGGCCAACCGCGAGCGGGCCCGGGAGCTGCTGGAGAAGAACCCGTCCATCGCCACCGCGCTGAACGCCTACGTCGGGTACGACGAGGCGGCCTCGGTCGCCAAGGAAGCGGCGAAGAACTCCGAGTCGGTGCGCGAGGTGGTGAAGCGCCGCGGGCTCCTTTCCGACGCGCAGCTCGACGAGGTGCTGAACGTGCGCGAGATGACCGAGCCGGGGATCCCCGGCGGGGGCGCCCCGGGCGGCGGCGCGGGCTGAGCCGTGGAGCACGTCCTCCCCTGCGGGCACGCTGTCCGCGACCCGGACCAGACGCACTACTGCACCTACCTGCGCCTGGACGAGCTGCTCCGCCTCCAGCCCGAGGGGGAGCGGCTGCGCCACCCGGACGAGCACCTGTTCGTGGTGACCCACCAGTCGTTTGAGGTGTGGTTCACCCAGCTCCGCTTCGACCTGCGCCGCATCATCGACGCCCTGCAGCGCGACGACGTGGGGCTGGCGACCTGGCTGACGCACCGCTGCACGGCCATCACGCGCCTCCTCTCCCCGATGATGCGGGTGCTGGAGACGATGACCCCCTCGGACTTCTACGCCTTCCGCGCGCACCTCGTCCCCGCCAGCGGAACCGAGAGCTGGCAGTGGCACGAGATCGAGATCCTGGCCGGCGCGCGCGAGGAGCGGTTCCGCATGCACCTGGAGAGCCCGCTCTCCGAGGAGGCGGGGACGGGGGCGCAGGCGTACCTGTGGATGGACCGCCTGGCGAAGCTGTGGGACGAGCCCTCGGTGGCCTCCGCGTGCCGGGAGCTGTTCGCGCGGCGCGGCGTGGAGCCGGCCGACGCGTACCGGGTATCCCCGGCGGACAACCCGCACGCGGATCTGGTGCTCCTCTCCGAGGCGCTGCTGGACTTCGACGAGGAGGTGAAGGTGTGGCGCTTCATCCACGCCCGCACTGCCGAGCGCACCATCGGCCCCGACAACGTGGGGACCGGCCACACTACCGGCGTCCGCTACCTGGACATGGCGGCCCAGCACCGCGAGCTGTTCTTCCCCTTCCTCTGGGAGGCGCGCGCCACGCTCTGGGAGCGGGCGCAGGAAGCCACGTAGACCCGTTGCCCCGCGGATCCGAGATGCGGCGTAGATCGCGCTCACACGGTCGATGAAGCTCCGGGCCCTCCCCCTCCTCGCGCTGCTCCCGCTCGCCGCCTGCACCCTCAACCTGCGGCAGGTGCAGGACCCTCCGCGCTCGCTCGCCATCCCCACCGCCCACCCCTGGAGCAGCCTGGTGTACCTGGCGCGCACCGACAGCGGCGTGGTAGTGTTCGACCTGGGCTGGACCGGTGCGGGGAGGCGGCTGCGGCGTGTCCTGCGGCAGGTGGGGGCGACGCCGCACGAGGTGCGCGCGGTCTTCCTGACCCACAGCCACCGCGACCACGTGAACGCCTGGAGGGAGGTGCGGGGCGCGCGGTTCCACCTCACTGCGGTGGAAGCACCGCTCTTCGTGGGAGAGGCGCGCCACCGCGACCTCCCCTCCCGCGTGGCGGAACGGGTCTTCGGCCGCCGCGGGCCGCGTCCGGGAGAGGTGGAGGTTCGCCCCTTCGGCGCGGACACCGCCTTCGCCTTCGGGGCGGACACCGTGCGCGCCTTCCTCCTCCCCGGCCACACCGCAGGGAGCGCCGCCTATCTCTTCCGCAGCGTGCTCCTCGTAGGGGACGCGATCGCCTACAACCACCTGACCGGCTTCCAGGGCGCCAAGCGGATCTTCACCCGCGACGTCCAGCAAAGCCGGGCCAGCCTGGCCTCGCTCTTCGGGCGGGTGAGGCCGTACGAGGTGCGCTGGGTGTGCAACGCGCACGGGAAGTGTGCCCGCCCCGACTCGGCGTTCGTGCGGAAGGTGACGAGATAGGGGAGTGCGGGAGTGTGAGAGTGCGAGAGTGCGAACGCTCTTGCGGAGGTGGGGTAGAGACCGTCAACTTTGCATCACGCAAACACTTTCCCGTTTTCCGTCTCCCATGGCGAACCCCACACTCAAGCCCCACCAGGAGCAGCTCCTGCGCGAGCTGCTCGCGCGCGGCAAGCCCGTCGCCGCGGATGAAGTGGACGGCCGCGTGCTGCGGCCGCTGCGCGCCCTGAAGCTGGTCGTCGTCCGCGGCGGGATGGTCATCCCCACCGGTGCCGCGCGGGTGCTCCTCCGCGTCTCGCCCGGAGAGGCGGTCACGGACGACGAGGACGCCTCCTCGCTCAGCGAGGCGCAGCAGGACCTCCTCTGGTCGCTCGCGCGGCGCGGGGCGCCGGCGCTCGCCGACCACCTGGACGGCCGGGTGACCCGCGCGCTCCTGGAGCGCGGGCTGCTTGAAGAGCGCGACGGGTGGACG
>DASYWD010000441.1 GCA_035936415.1 Longimicrobiaceae bacterium | reverse complement strand
CTGCTGATGGACGGGCAGGGCTTCGTGGTGGCCGGCGAGATGCGCGCGGAGGGCGCGGACCGGGCGCCGGAGGTGGCTGCGGCGCTCCACGGCGCCTCCGCCGAGGCCGAGCGGGCGCTCCGGCACCTGGGGCTGGGCGCGTGGCGGGGGATGCTGGTGGAGACGCCGGACACCGTGGTGCGGATCGCCCCGGTGGCGGACAGCATGCTCGCGGTGGCCGGGAGCCGCGAGGTGCCGACGGGGTGGACCCTGCGCGTGGCGTCGCGCGCCGCCGCGGTGGCGGAGCGGCTGCTGGGGGTGGACGGGAGCGGGGAGGACGGGGCGTGAGCGCGTACGGGGAGCAGCTGGGCGCACTGAGCCGGATCCCGGGTGTCCGGGGGTGCATGGTGGTGGCCGCGGAGGACGGGCTGATGGTGGAGGCCGACCTGATGGTGGGCGTCCCCGGGCCGGCGGTGGCCGCGCTGGTGGCCTCGCTCTTCCGGCGGGCGCGCCGCTCGGTCTCGGCCGCGTCGTTCGGGAGCGCGTCGTTCATCCAGGTGGAGGGCGACGAGGGCTTCCTGGTCGCCGCCGCCCCCGCCGCCCCGGCCGACCTGCTCGTGGTGGTGGTGGCGGAGCGGTGGGTGAACGTGGGGCTGGTCCGCCTGGAGGCCGCCCGCGCCGCCGGTGCGCTGGAATGAGGCGCGGCGACCTGGAGCGCTTCGTCGGCGACCTGGCGGGACCCGTGGAGCGCTTCACCCGCGAGTCCGGGGTCCGGCTGGTGCTGCTGATCAACGCCAGCGGGCAGGTGCTGGCGCAGCGGGGGTTCGCGCGGGCGACGGACGTCATGGGGGTGGCCGCGCTGGGCGCGGGGATCCACGCCTCGTCGCGCGCCATCGCCGCCCTGCTCGGGCAGCCGGCCTTCCACCACCTGCACCAGGGGGGCGGGACGGAGCAGGTGTTCATCGGCTCCTTCTCCACCCCCGCCGAGGAGTTGATCCTGGTCGCCGTCTTCGGCGAGGACTCCTCCATCGGGCTGGTGCGCGTCTTCTTCGAGACGCTGACGCAGGAGGTGGCGCGGCTCCCCGGCTGGAGCGAGGCGCGCCCCACCGCGGACGCCGCGGCCTTCGAGCGGGACCTCGAGGCCGGCCTGGAACACTTCTTCGGATCCCGGTGAGCTGAGCCATGTCGCTGGTCAACTACTCGACCCGAGAGATCACCTGCAAGATCGTCTACTACGGCCCCGGGCGGTCGGGGAAGACGACGAACCTGCAGTACATCCACTCGCAGGTCCCGGACGAGCGGAAGGGGCGGATGATCTCCCTCGCCACGGAGACCGACCGCACCCTCTTCTTCGACTTCCTCCCGCTGGAGCTGGGGGCGATCTCGGGCTTCCAGACGCGCTTCCAGCTCTACACCGTCCCCGGGCAGGTGTACTACGACGCCACCCGCAAGCTGGTGCTGCAGGGGGCGGACGGGGTGGTGTTCGTGGCCGACTCGCAGCGGATGCAGCAGGACGAGAACCTGGAGAGCTTCCGCAACCTGCAGGTGAACCTGCTGGAGCAGGGGACCGACCCCCGCACCATCCCGCTGGCGCTGCAGTACAACAAGCGCGACCTCCCCGACGTGCTCTCCCTGGAGGAGATGGACGACCTGCTCAACTACCGCGACCTCCCGCGCTACGAGGCCCGCGCCCTGTCCGGGGCGGGGGTGTTCGACACGCTGCGCGGGATCAGCGAGCAGGTGCTCCGCCGGCTCTCCCAGCGCTTCGACCGGCCCGTGACGGCGACCCGCTGACCCCCGGCAGTCCATGAGCTCCGTGCTGGACCCACGCTTCACCTTCGAGGGCTTCCTCGTCGGCCCCGGCAGCCGGCTGGCCGCGGCTGCCGCGCGCCGCGCGGCGGAGACCCCCGGCACCAGCTACAACCCGCTGGTCGTCTACGGGCCCGCCGGGATGGGGAAGACGCACCTCCTCCACGCGGTGGGCCACCTGGCCGGCTCCGTCCGGCCGGAGCTGCGGCTCGCGTACCGCACCGCGGACGAGCTGGTGGACGGGGTGAGCGCCGCGCTCGCCGCCGGGACGCTGGACGCCTTCCACGAGGAGCACGCCGCGCTGGGCCTCCTCCTCCTGGACGACGTGCAGCTCCTGGCCGGCAGGGCGCGGACGCAGGAGGAGCTGCTCCGCCTCTGGGACGCCATGTCCGGCGCGGGTGCGCAGATGGTCCTCGCCTCCGACCGCCCCCCGCACGAGCTCCCGGGGCTCGACGGGCGCCTGCTCTCCCGGCTGGCCGGGGGGCTCCTGGTGGACCTGGCCCCGCCGGAGGCGGAGACCCGCACCGCCATCGCGCGCCGCGCGGCGGAGGAGCGCGGGGCGGCGCTCGGGGAGGGGGTGGCGGAGGCGCTCGGCGCGCTCGCGTGGGAGAGCGTCCGCGAGCTGCGGAGCGGGGTGGACCGCGTCCTCGCCGCGCAGGAGGCCGAGGGGCGCGTGCTCGCCCCGGACGAGGTGGGGCCGCTCCTGGGGATGCTCCCGGAGGCGGGCCCGCAGGAGGACGAGTTCGGCGCCTTCCTTTCCGACATCACCCTCACGGTGGCGGAGATGGTGGAGGCCGCGCCGTGGCGCCGCGCGCTGGGCGCGGCGATCCTCCGCTGGGAGGGGGAGGGGATCCGCACCCGCCGGCTGGAGGAGGCGCTGCAGGCGGACTCGGCCCCGGACGTGGACGCGCTCCTCGCGGAGTTCGCCGCGGACGTGGAGCGGCTGCGCGCCCTGGAGGCGGAGCTGCGCGCCCTGGACCCGCGCGCCGTGGGGTCGCCCGTGCTGCGC
>DASYWD010000440.1 GCA_035936415.1 Longimicrobiaceae bacterium | reverse complement strand
GACGCCGACCATCCGGGCGAGGTGGTCCGGGTGCTCCGCGACGGCGGGGAGGTGGCGCAGAGCTACGCGCGGGTGCGCGACCGCGCGGAGCGCGTGCTCGCGGCGCTGCGGGCGCGCGGCGCCCGGCCGGGGGAGAGCGTGCTCCTGCAGGTGGAGCACGCCGAGGACTTCGTCGCGGCGCTCTGGGGGTGCCTGCTGGGCGGCTTCCTGGCGGTTCCGGTCTCCATCCCGCCGCACTTCGACCCGGAGAACCACGTGGTGCAGCGCCTCCGGGAGGTGTGGAGCGTCCTCGACCGGCCCCGGGTGGTGGCGGGGGACGGGGTCGCGGAGAGGGTGCGGCGGGTCCTCCCGGACGGTGCGGAGGTCGCCCCGCTCGGGGAGCTGGAGGCGCACGCGCCCGACCCGGAGTGGCACCGGAGCGAGCCGGAGGCCACCGCCGTGCTCCTCCTCAGCTCCGGCACGACGGGGCGACCCAAGCTGATCCGTCGGACCCACCGCAACCTCCTCCTGGTGTGCGAGGGGTCGGTGGCCTCCGCGGGGGTGGCGGGGCGGAGGATCACCTTCCTGAACTGGCTCCCCCTCGACCACAACGCGGCGCTCATGGCCAGCCTGACCGTGCTGGCCATCGGGGGACGGCAGGTGCACCTGGCCACGCAGGACGTCCTGGAGGACCCCGTGCGCTGGCTCGACGCGCTCCACCGCTACCGCGTGACGCACACCGGCGGGACCAACTACTCCCTGGGGCTGGTCAACGGCCGTCTGCGCGACGCCCGCGGCCGGGGGTGGGACTTCTCCTGCGTGGAGCGAATCGCCGTCACGGCGGAGCCGGTGGTGGCGCGCACCGCCCGCGCGTTCCTTCGCGGCATGGAGCCCTTCGGGCTGCGCGCGGACGTCCTCCGCCCGTCGTACGGGATGTCGGAGGTGGGGGGGATCGCGCGTCTGCCGGCCCTCCGCCTGGAAGAGACCTCCGACGACGACGCCTTCGTGGAGGTGGGCCACCCCTTCCCGGGGGTCTCCCTCCGCGTGGTGGACGCCGGGGGGAGGATCGTCCCCGAGGGGACCGAGGGGCGCATCCAGGTCCGCGGAGAGTCGGTGATGCCCGGGTACCTCGCCGCCCCGGGGGAGGACCGGGCCGGGTTCACCGACGACGGCTGGTTCGACACCGGGGACGCCGGATTCCTGCGCGGCGGGTCGCTGACGATCACGGGGCGGGAGAAGGACGTCCTGATCGTCAACGGCCTCAACCTCCACAGCCAGGAGATCGAGGCGGTGGTGGAGGAGGTGCACGGGGTGGAGCGCGCCTGCACCGCCGCGTGCGCGGTGCGGGGGGAGGGGAGCGAGACGGACGAGGTCGCCCTCTTCGTGCACACCGCGCTCACCGGGGCCGACGAGCGCGCCGCGCTGCGGCGCGAGCTGCGCCGTCGGGTGGCGCAGCGCTTCGGCGTCCAGGTCGCGCGCGTCCTCCTGGTGGGCCGCGACGAGATCCCGCGGACTCCGCTGGGGAAGATCCGGCGCCCCCTGCTCCGCCGGAAGCTGGAGGCGGGGGAGTTCGCCGCGGCGGCGGACGAGGACGCGGGGAGCGGCCCCGGCCCGCTCCACCTCCCGCCGCGCACCGGCCTGGAGCGGGAGATCTGCGCGCTCTGGGAGGAGGTGCTGGGCGTGGAGCGGGTGGGTGTGCACGACAACTTCTTCGACCTGGGCGGCCACTCCCTTCCCGCCGCGCAGCTCCTGGGCCGGGCGCGCGCCGCCTTCGGCGCGGAGCTCACCGTGCACGACCTCTTCCTGGCCCCCACCCCGGAGGGGATGGCGCTGGCCGTCGCCAGCGCCCGCGCCGCCGACCAGGACGAGGACGAGCTCCTGCGCCTCCTGAACGAGATGGACGCCTCCCCCGCCGAGGGGTGAGGAACGCCCGTCCACGACCCCGAACCGACGAGACGATGGATCCGATCTCCGAACGACTGGCGAAGCTCTCCCCCGAAAAGCTCGCGCTCCTGATGGAGCGGCTGCGGGAGAAGGAGTCCGGGCGGCCGCCGGCATCGGCGATCCCGCGCCGGTCCGGGAGCGGGCCGTGCCCTCCCTCGTTCGCGCAGCAGCGGCTCTGGTTCATCGACCAGCTGGAGGCCGGGACCTGGGCGTACAACGTCCTGAGCGTCACCCGCTTCGAGGGGGAACTGGACGTGCGGGCCATGCAGCGCGCGCTCGACGCCGTGGTGGAGCGGCACGAGGCGCTGCGGACCGTCTTCGCCGTGCAGGACGGCGCCCCGGTGCAGGTGGTGCTGCCGGAGCTGCGCGTCCCCCTGGAGACGGAGAGCCTGGAGCACCTCTCCGATGCCGGGCGCGATGCCGAGCTGAAGCGCCGGGTGAACCTGGAGCCCCGCCGGCCGCTTGACCTGGCCGCCGGGCCGCTGCTCCGGGCCTCGCTTCTCCGCCTCGCGCCGGAGAGCCACGTCCTCCTGCTCACCCTGCACCACATCATCAGCGACGGGTGGTCGCGCGGGGTGATGGTGCGCGAGATCTCGGCGCTCTACACGGCGTTCGTGAAGGGGGAGGAGCCCCGGCTCCCGGAGCTGCCGATCCAGTACCCGGACTACACCGTCTGGCAGCGGGAGTGGCTGCAGGGGGAGAACCTGCACCGGCAGCTCGACTACTGGACGGGAAAGCTCCGGGGGGCTGCCCCCGCGCTGGAGCTCCCCACCGACCGGCCCCGGCCGCCGCTGCAGGCCTTCGAGGGCGCGCTCCACCGCTTCCGCATCCCCGGGCCGCTGGCCGACGCGCTCCGCGGGCTCGCCCGGCGCGAGGAGGCAACGCTCTTCATGGTGCTGCTGGCCGCCTTCAAGGTCCTCCTCCGCCGCTACAGTGGCCAGACCGACGTGGTGGTGGGCTCGCCCGTCGCCAACCGCGGGCGCGTGGAGACGGAAGGGCTGGTGGGGTTCTTCGCCAACACCCTGGCGCTCCGCACCGACCTCTCCGGCGACCCCACGTTCCGGGAGGTGGTGCGCCGGGTCCGCGAGACGGCGCTGGGCGCCTACGCGCACGAGGAGCTCCCCTTCGAGCGGCTGGTGGAGGCGCTCCAGCCGGCGCGCGACCTGAGTCGCTCCCCCGTCTTCCAGGTGATGTTCCTCCTCGACAACACGCCGGTGAAGAAGCTCCGGCTCCCGGAGCTGAGCCTGGAGCCGGTGGAGGTGGACACGGGGATCTCCTCCTTCGACCTCACGCTGATGATGGAGGAGAAGGCGGACGGGCTCGCGGGGGGGCTGGAGTACGCGACGGCGCTCTTCGACGAGGACACGGTGGCCCGCATGGCGCGCGGCTACCTCTCGCTCCTGGAGGGCGCGGCCGCCGATCCCGACCTGCCGGTCGGCCGTCTCCCCCTCCTCCCCCCGGAGGAGCGCCTCCGCGTAACGGTGGAGTTCAACCGGACCGACGCGGCCTTCCCCGAGCCGTCCCCGGTCTATCGGCGCTTCGAGGCCCGGGCGCGGAGCACCCCGGATGCGCCCGCCGTGGTGTGGGAGGGCGGGGAGATCACCTACGGCGAGCTGGACGCGCGCGCCGGTCGGCTGGCCTCACGCCTCCGCGCCCGCGGAGTGGGGCCCGAGACCCGGGTGGGGGTGCTGGCGGAGCGCTCGCCGGAGATGGTGGTGGCGGTGCTGGCGGTGCTCAAGGCGGGCGGCGCCTACGTCCCGCTCGACCCCGAGTACCCGGCGGAGCGCCTGCGCCTGATGGCCGGGGATGCCGGCCTCCACCTGGTGCTGGCGCAGCGCGGGGCGGCAGACCGCCCGGGCGGGGAGCCCGGAGCGCCGGTGGTGGTGCTGGAGGAGGCCCTCGCCGGTGCGCCCTCCGGGGCCGAGGCCGCCCCCGTGCCGGAGGTGGGGCCGGGGAGCGCGGCGTACGTGATCTACACCTCCGGCTCCACCGGCACCCCCAAAGGCGTGGTGGTGGAGCACCGCTCGCTCGCCAACTACGTGGAGGCGGCCACCCGGGCGTACGGGATCACCGCCGGGGACCGGGTGCTCCAGTTCGCCTCGCTCAGCTTCGACATCAGCGTCGAGGAGATCTTCCCCACCCTCTGCGCCGGCGCCGCGCTGGTGCTGCGCGCTCCAGGGGGCGTGGGCTCGGTGGACGCCTTCCTGGAGGAGGTCGGCGGCCGGGGCGTCACCGTGATGAGCCTCCCCACCGCGTTCTGGCACGAGGTGACGCTCCGCCTGGAGTCCGGGGAGGTGGCGGTGCCTCCGCGGCTTCGGCTGGTGATCCTGGGCGGCGAGCGCGCGCAGGCCGACCGCCTCGCCGCGTGGCGGTCGCGCGTCCCCGCGACGGTGCGGCTGGTGAACACCTACGGCCCGACGGAGACCACGGTGATCGCGACGCTGCACGATCTCACCCCTCCGGGCGACGACCGGGTCCCCATCGGGGCGCCGGTCGCCAACCTGCGGGCGTACGTCCTGGACGGGGCGATGGAGCCCCTCCCCGTGGGCGTCCCCGGTGAGCTCTACGTCGGCGGCGAGGGGGTGGCGCGCGGCTACCTGGGGCGCCCCGGCCCCACGGCGGAGCGCTTCGTCCCCGACCCGTTCGGCGACCGGGCCGGCGGCCGTCTCTACCGGACGGGAGACCGGGTGCGCTGGCACCTGGACGGGACGCTCGACTTCCTCGGCCGGGTGGATGCCCAGGTCAAGATCCGCGGCTACCGGGTGGAGCCCGGGGAGGTGGAGGCCGTGCTGCGGACGCACCCGCGGGTGGAGCAGGCAGCGGTGGTGGCCTGCGAGACGGCCGGCGCCCCGGCCCGCCTGCTGGGCTACTTCACCCGGCGGCCCGGCGCGGAGCCGGAGGAGGAGGGTCCGGCGGCCGTGGAGGAGCTGCGCGGGTTCCTGGCCGCCCGGCTCCCCGCCTACCTGGTGCCGGCGGCCTTCGTGGAGCTGGAGGAGTGGCCGCTCACGCCGGGGGGGAAGGTGGACCTCCGGGCGCTCCCGGCCCCGGAGGAGGAGGCGCAGGCGCCGGAGGAGCGGGAGCCCACCCCGCTGGAGCGCGTGCTCGCCAGGATCTGGGCGGAGGCGCTGCGCACGGAGCGGGTGGGGATCGACCGGAACCTCTTCGACCTGGGCGCGCACTCCCTCCTGGTGACCCGCGTGCTCTCGCAGGTGAAGAGCCTCTGCGGCGTGGAGGTGCCCGTGCGGGCGTTCTTCCTCCGGCCCACGGTGGCCGGGATGGCGGCCGAGCTGCTGCGGGCCGCTCCCCGGCCGGCGCAGGTGGAGCGGATCGCCGAGCTGACGCTCCACGTCGCGGAGCTCTCCGACGCGCAGGTGCGCAGCATGGCGGAGTCTCACGAATCCCCGGCCCGGCAGGGCTCGGCCGCCGCCGAGCCCCCGGAACCGCAACCTTCCCCTGATGCCCCGACCGTCCGATGACGAACCTCCCCGGAGAGTTTCTGGCGCTCACCCCCGAGCGGCGCGCCCTCCTGGAGCGCCTCCTGGCCGAGGAAGAGATCGCGCCGGCCGGACAGTCCATCCCGCGGCGGACGGAGGAGGGGCCGGTCCCCCTCTCTCCCCCCCAGGAGCGGCTCTGGCTGCTGCACCGCCTCTTCCCCGGGAGCGCGGCGTACCACGTTCCGCTGGCGCTCCGCTTCGAAGGGGCGCTCCGCGTGGACGCCCTCCGGAAGAGCCTGGACGCCATCGTGGAGCGCCACGAGGTGCTGCGCACGTCCTTCGAGGAGGTGGAGGGCGTGCCGCGGCAGCGCGTCCTCCCGGCCGCGCCGTTCCCCCTCCGGGAGGTGGAGCTGGGCAGCCTCGCCGCGGAGGAGCGGGAGGAGGCGGTCCGGAGGGAGGCCGAGGCGGAGGCGGCGCGCCCCTTCGACCTGGAGGCGGGGGAGGTGATCCGCGGGCTCCTCCTCCGGCTGGGCGCCGAGAGCCACGTCCTGGTGCTGACGGTGCACCACGTCGTGGCGGACGGGTGGTCGGTGGGGCTGCTGGCGGGGGAGCTGAAGGAGGGGTACCGCGCCCACGCGGCCGGCGAGGAGCCCCGGCTCGCCCCCCTCCCGGTGCAGTACGCCGACTTCGCGCTCTGGCAGCGCGAGCAGCTGCGCGGGACCGCGCTGCAGGAGAAGCTCGCCTACTGGCGGGAGGCGCTGGCCGGCGCCCCCGCGGCGGTGGAGATGCCGGCCGACCACCCCCGGCCCGCCGTCCAGAGCTTCCGGGGCGACGTGTTCTCCTTCGCGGTCGACGCACAGGCGGCGGAGCCGCTCCGCGTCCTCGCCCGCCAGGAGGGCGCGACCCTCTTCGCGGTGCTGCTCGCCGCCTTCAGCGTCTTCCTCCACCGCTACACCGGCCAGTCCGACCTGGTGGTGGGCTCCCCCGCGGCCAACCGCGACCACCCCGCCCTGGAGCCGCTGATCGGCTGCTTCTTCAACGTCCTCCCCCTCCGCGCCCGGGTCGAGGGTGGGGAGGGCTTCCGCGCCCTCCTCCGGGCGGTGCGCGACACCACCCTGGATGCGTACCAGCACCAGCAGCTCCCCTTCGACCAGATCGTGGAGGCGGCGGGGGTACCGCGGGAGGTGAGCCGCAGCCCGCTGGTGCAGGTGCTCTTCGCCGTGCAGAACACCCCGGTGGAGCGCTTCGGGCTCCCCGGCGTGCAGGTGCACCCGGTGGAGGTGGAGCCCGGCGCCTCCAAGTACGACCTCAGCCTGTACGTGCGCGAGCTGCCCGACGGGAGCCTGGCCGCGCGCGTGGAGTACGCCGCCGACCTGTACGAGCGCGCGACGGTGGAGCGCTGGATGGCGCACTTCCGCCACCTGGTGCGCGCCCTCGCCGCGGCGCCCGACCGGCCCGTGGGGGAGGCCGCGCTGATGGATGGAGGAGAGGCGGACCGGGTCCTCCGCGGGTGGAACCGGACCGAGGCCGCCTTCGACGCGGCGCCGCTCCCGCGGCTCTTCGAGGCACAGGTGCGCCGCACCCCCGGTGCGGAGGCGCTCGTCTTCGGGGAGGAGCGCCTCACCTTCGAGGAGCTGAACCGGCGGGCCAACCGGTGGGCGCGCCACCTGGCCGCGCGCGGGGTGGGCCCCGAAGCGCGGGTGGGGCTGATGCTGGAGCGCTCCGTGGAGATGGTGGTGGCCATGCTGGCCGTCCTCAAGGCGGGGGGCGCCTACGTCCCGCTCGATCCCGCCTATCCCCAGGAGCGCCTCCGCTACATGGCGGAGGACGCGGGCGTCTCCCTGGTGCTCACGCAGGCCGCGCTCCGCGGGCGCCTCCCGGAGGCCGGGGTCCCCGTGGTCGCCTGGGAGGAGGCGCGCGCCGCCGTGAACACCCTCGACCCGGGCGACCTGGACGTGCCCCTCCAGCCGGAGAACTCCGCGTACGTGATCTACACCTCCGGCTCCACCGGGGCGCCTAAGGGGGTGGTGGTACAGCACGGAAACGTGGCGAACTTCTTCGCCGCCATGCGCGAGCGGGTGGGGAGCGCCCCGGGGAGCTGGCTGGCGGTGACCAGCATCTCCTTCGACATCTCGGTGCTGGAGCTGCTCTGGACGCTGTGCCAGGGGTCGCGGGTGGTGCTCTCCGCCGGCATCCGCGCGCGGCCCGCCGCGCCCAGGCCGGACGCGAGCGGGCGCCGGATGGACTTCAGCCTCTTCTACTTCGCCAGCAACGAGGCCGCGCACGGGCGGGACAAGTACCGCCTCCTCCTGGAGGGCGCCCGCTTCGCCGACCGGAACGGCTTCACGGGGGTGTGGACGCCCGAGCGCCACTTCCACGCCTTCGGCGGGCTCTATCCCAACCCCTCGGTCACCAGCGCCGCCGTGGCCGCGGTGACGGAGCGCATCCGCATCCGCGCCGGGAGCGTGGTCCTCCCCCTCCACGACCCGATCCGGGTGGCCGAGGAGTGGTCGGTCGTGGACAACCTCTCGAACGGCCGGGTGGAGATCTCCTTCGCCACGGGGTGGCACGCCAACGACTTCGTGCTCGCCCCGGAGCGCTACGCCGGGCGCAGGGAGGGGATGTACGAGCAGGTGGAGGAGGTGCGGCGCCTCTGGCGGGGCGAAACGGTGCTGCGGACGGCGGGGAACGGCGACCCAGCCGAGGTGGGGACCCTCCCGCGGCCGGTGCAGCCGGAGCTGCCCTTCTGGATCACGGCCAGCGGGAGCCCGGAGACCTTCCGGCGCGCGGGGGAGACCGGCGCCTTCCTGCTCACCCACCTCCTCGGACAGACCGTCGAGGAGCTGGAGCAGAAGATCCGCGTCTACCGCGAGGCGCGGCGGGCGCAGGGGCTCGACCCGGAGACGGGGCGTGTGGCGCTGATGCTGCACACCTTCGTGGGCGACGACCTCGACGCCGTGCGGGAAACGGTCCGCGCCCCCTTCCGGGAGTACCTGCGCAGCTCCTTCGACCTGGTGGCCCGCGTGGCGGGCGGTCCGGGGTACGACCCCGCCGCCCTCACCCCGGAGGACGTCGAGCGCATGCTGGACGTGGCCTTCGACAGGTACTTCGGCACCAGCGGGCTGATGGGGACCCCGGAGAGCTGCCTCCCGATCGTGGAGCGGCTGAAGGCGGCCGGGGTGGACGAGGTGGCCTGCCTGGTGGACTTCGGCATCGACGACGATGCGGTGCTGGGGGCGCTCGACGGGCTCGCGCGGCTCCGCGAGGAGAGCGCCGCCGGGCACGCCCCGGGCGGGGAGGAGTCGCTGGCGGAGCTGATCCGCGCGGGCGGCGTCACCCACCTGCAGTGCACCCCGTCGCTGGCCGGGGTGCTGGCCGCCGACGCCGAGGCACGCTCGGCGCTGGGCGGCCTCTCGTGCCTGCTCCTGGGCGGGGAGGCGCTCCCCGCGGCGCTCGCGCGGCAGCTCCGGGAGCAGACGGGCGTCCGGCTCCTCAACATGTACGGCCCCACCGAGACCACCGTCTGGTCGGCGGTGCACGAGGTCCGGGAGGTGGATGGGTCCACCGTCCCGATCGGGCGTCCGGTGGCCAACACCCGGACGTACGTGCTGGACGGGCGGATGGAGCCGGTCCCCGTGGGCGTGGCGGGGGAGCTGCTGATCGGCGGGGCGGGGGTGGTGCGCGGCTACCATCGTCGCCCGGAGCTGACCGCCGAGCGCTTCGTCCCCGATCCCTTCGGCAGGGAGCCCGGGGGGCGCCTCTACCGCACCGGCGACCTGGCCCGCTTCCGGCCCGACGGGACGCTGGAGTTCCTGGGGCGCACCGACCAGCAGGTGAAGGTGCGCGGACACCGCATCGAGCCCGGCGAGGTCGAGGCCGCGCTGGTGTCGCACCCCGCGGTGCGCGACGCGGTGGTGACGGCGCAGGACGACGGGAGCGGGGAGCACCGCCTCGTGGCGTACCTGTCGCCCGTGTCCCGCGCGCCGCGCGCGCTGGCCCCGGCGGGGTCGGATGCGGAGCGGGAGGCGGTCCTGGAGGGGCTCCCGCGCTACACGCTGGAGGGTGGGATGACGGTGGCCCACCAGCAGGACTTCATCACCCGCGGCCTTCACCTGGAGATCTGGGAGGAGCAGGTGTACCTGCGCCACGGGATCACGCTGGAGGACGGCGCCTGCGTGGTGGACGTGGGCGCGAACATCGGGATGTTCACCCTCTTCGCCCACGCCGCGGCCCGGGGGGTGCGCACGCTCTCCTTCGAGCCGATCCCCAGCACCTTCGCGGCGCTGCGGGCCAACACCCGGCTGTAC
The DNA here is from genome assembly GCA_035936415.1 of Longimicrobiaceae bacterium. Classification (NCBI taxonomy): domain Bacteria; kingdom Pseudomonadati; phylum Gemmatimonadota; class Longimicrobiia; order Longimicrobiales; family Longimicrobiaceae; species Longimicrobiaceae bacterium. Next base: position 4,394 of record DASYWD010000440.1, on the reverse strand, counting down.
GGGCTGGACGCGCGCGTCTTCAACGTCGGCCTGGCGGAGACCTCCGGGACGGCGCGGTTCACCTTCTATCCGAACTCCACCGGCCTCTCGGGGCGCTACGCGGACGTGGAGCGCGACCGGGCCGTCACCCGCTCGGTGATCCGGAGCTGGCTGGAGGAGGGGAGCGGCTCCCTGGCGCAGGAGGTGGCGGGGCACGTCACCGAGGCGCACGTGGAGGCGCTGCTGGAGGAGCGCTTCCGGAGCGAGACCTTCGACTGCCCCATCCGCACCCTCTCCGAGGTGGTGCGGGAGGAGGGCGTCGAGCGGATCGACCTCCTCAAGATCGACGTGGAGAAGAGCGAGTACGACGTCCTCCTGGGGATCGGCGACGACGTCTGGCCGCGCATCCGGCAGCTGGTCGTGGAGGTGGACACCGAGGCGCTCCTGGAGCAGGTGCTCGGGCTGCTCGACCGCCGGGGCTACGACCACCTGGTGGACCGGCACGTGACGATCCGCGAGGCAGAGGCCGACGGCGGCGGCGAGTACGTGTACATGGTGTACGCCAAGCGGCGCGGCGAGGCGGTTCCGCTCCAGCGCTGGACCACCGCCGACGGCGGGGCGCGCGCGGGCGGCGTCCCCTCGGCCGGCGCGCTGCGCCGCTACCTGGCGGAGCGGCTCCCCGAGCACATGATCCCCTCCGCTTTCGCGGTGGTGGAGCGGATGCCGCTGACCCCCAACGGGAAGGTGGACCGCAGGGCGCTCCCCCGGGTGGCGCAGGCGGCGCTTGCCTCCGGGGCGGAGCACGCTCCGCCGCGGAACGAGCTGGAGCAGGTGATCGCCGAGGTCTGGAAGGAGGTGCTCTCCCTGGAGCGGGTGGGGGTCCAGGACAACTTCTTCGAGCTCGGCGGCACCTCGCTCCGCCTGGCCGCGGTGCACCGCGGGCTGGAGCAGAGGTTGGCGCGCCCGGTGACCATCGTGGACCTGTTCCGCTACCCCACCATCGCCGCCCTGGCCGACTACCTCTCCCGGGAGGACGACGGCGACGCCCACAAGCTGGACGAGGTGCGGGCGCGCGCCCAGCGGCAGCGGCAGGCCCGCGGGCGCCCCGCGCGGCGGTAGCGCGCGGAACGGCGCTTCCACCCCCAACCAAGGAGATGCGACCATGTCCGCCTTCACCGCCGCCAGCGCGCTCGCCGTGCTCATCTGCGGCCTCCTCCCCGGCTCCGGGCGGGCGCAGCAGGCGCTTTCGGGAGCCTGGGAGACCGAGGTCACGGGGAAGGACTCCCCGCCGGGGACGGTGCACCTGCGGCTCCGGTACCGCGCCGGCGACCCGGCCGGCGGGACGGTGAGGCTCTCGGTACGCCCCGGGGAGCTGGAGGTGCCCGGGCGGCTCCGCCGCGAGGCAGGGACCTTCACCTTCGAGGGCGCCCTGCGGGACGGGCGCGGGGCGGGCCGCTGGACGTTCGCCGCGGACCCGGGGCTCGCGGAACTGCTGGAGCGGCGCGGGGCGGGCCGTCCGTCGCCGGGCCAGCAGTTCTGGCTGGCCGTCGGCGGCCTGGGGCGGGACTTCCTCGACGAGCTGCGGGCGCAGGGGTACGCCGACCCCGGCGTCCCCGAGCTGGTCCGCGCCGCCCGGCACGGGGTCGGGGCGGAGTACCTCCGGGAGATGGGTGCGCAGGGGTACCGATTCGGGTCGCTCGGGGTGCTGGTCCGGATGTACGACCACGGAGTCACGCCCGCCTACGCCCGCGGTCTCGCGGAGGCGGGGTATCCCGCCCTCTCGGCCCGGGAGCTGCGGCGGCTCCGCGACCACGGCGTGACCCCCGAGTTCGCGCGGCAGGCGAACACCGGACGGCCGCGGCCCCGGTCCGTGGAGGCGCTCATCGCGTTGCGCCGCGGCCGGAGCTGACGCACCCGGCCGTGTGCGCCACGCGCCGAACGGTTGCGTATCCGTAAGTCCTGTCTTATTTTGTATCAAATTCTCGGAAACGCCCGCCGGGGGGGCTCCTCCCGCGCCAGGCCCTGCAGACCGCTCCCGGTCCGCGGGCGATGAACCGGCCCGTACCCTCAGCGCAGAGATGATGAGCGAGCCGCCCCCGATCCCCGAGCCCTGGCGCCGCCGGACCCTGCTCCTCTCCAACGGCTACGAGGTCGTCTACCAGAGCAAGGCCGAGGCGCGGTACTTCTACCACGACATCTTCGAGAAGCACGTGTACCTCCGCCACGGGCTCACCGTGGAGGACGGAGACGTGGTCTTCGACGTGGGGGCGAACATCGGGACCTTCACCCTCTTCGTGCACAGCCTGGGCCGGTCCGTCACCTCGCACTCCTTCGAGCCGGCGCCGCGCCTCTTCGAGATCCTGCGCATCAACGCCTCCCGCTACGCGCCCGGCGCGAGGCTCTTCAACTACGGGATCGCGGAGACCGCGCGCGAGGCGGAGTTCACCTTCTATCCCAACAGCCCGGGGATGTCCACCTTCCACCCCCGCCTGGAAGAGGAGCGGGAGGTGCTCCGCGCCATCATGGAGAACCAGCTCGAGCAGGGAATGGAGGGGATGGAGGGCGTTCTCCGGCACGCGGACGACCTGCTGGAGGAGCGCTTCCGGGCCGAGACCTTCCGGTGCGTCCTCAAGCCCCTCTCCCAGGTGATCTACGAGAACCAGGTGCAGCGCATCGACCTCCTGAAGGTGGACGTGCAGAAGAGCGAGATGCAGGTGCTGGAGGGGATCGAGGCCGCCGACTGGCCGAAGATCCGCCAGCTCGTCCTGGAAGTGCACGACATCGACGGGGCGCTCGGGCAGGTCACCGCTCTCCTGGACCGCTACGGGTTCGAGGTCGTCGCGGAGCAGGACGACCTCTACACCGGCTCGCTCCTCTACAATCTATACGCGCGCCGCCCGACGGCCGCGGCCGCACCCGTCGCGGCGGACGCCGGCAGCGCCGAGCTGCTCCGGCGGGCGCAGGCGCGGGCACGGCAGCAGAAGCTCTCCCGGCAGCGCTGAGGCGCCGCACCACCTGTAGAACGGTTCATGAGCAACGAGACCTACGAAGGCCCGGAACGGATCGCGGTGGTCGGCATGGCGTGCCGGCTCCCGGGCGCGGAGAACGTGCAGGAGTTCTGGCGCAACCTCCGGGAGGGAGTGGAGTCGATCTCCTTCTTCTCGGACGAGGAGCTCCTGGCGGCGGGCGTCACCCCGGAGCTGCTCCGCCGCCCCGACTTCGTGAAGGCGTTCGGCGCGACGGAGGGCGCCGACCTGTTCGACGCGGACTTCTTCGAGTTCACGCCGCGCGACGCCGAGCTGATGGACCCGCAGCACCGCCTCTTCCTGGAGCAGGCCTGGGCGGCGCTGGAGCACGCCGGGTGCGACCCGTTCGGCTATACCGGGCCGATCGGCGTCTTCGCGGGCACCAACATGAACACCTACCTGCTGAACGTGGTGGCGCGGCAGGGGATGCGGGGTGCCGACCTGCTGGTGAACCGCATCCGCAGCGACAAGGACTTCCTCGCGACGCTGGTCTCGTACAAGCTGAACCTGCGCGGCCCCAGCCTGTCGGTGCAGACGGCGTGCTCCACCTCGCTCGTGGCGGTGCACCTGGCCTGCCAGAGCCTGCAGGACTTCCAGTGCGACGTGGCGCTGGCGGGCGGCGTCTCGGTGAGCGTGCCGCTCACGGGCGGGTACATGGCCCGCGACGGGGTCTTCTCCCCGGACGGGCGCTGCCGCGCCTTCGACGCGCGCGGGGAGGGGACGGTGGGCGGGAGCGGGGTGGGGGTGGTGGTGCTCAAGCGGCTGAGCGACGCCCTTGCGGACGGGGACCACGTGCACGCGGTGATCCTGGGCTCCGCCATCAACAACGACGGCGCCCAGAAGGTGGGGTACACCGCGCCCAGCGTGGAGGGGCAGATCGAGGTGGTGGCGCTGGCCCACGCGGTGGCCGACGTCCCGCCGGAGACGATCGGCTACGTGGAGGCGCACGGGACGGCCACCCCGCTGGGCGATCCCATCGAGGTGACGGCGCTCACCCGGGCGTTCGACACCTCCGCGCGCCACTTCTGCGCGCTGGGCTCGGTGAAGAGCAACATCGGCCACCTGGACGCCGCCGCGGGGGTGGCCAGCCTCATCAAGGCCGTGCTGACGCTGGAGCACGCGGAGATCCCTCCCTCGCTCCACTTCGAGCAGCCGAACCCCCGGATCGACTTCGCCCACTCCCCCTTCTTCGTGAACGACCGGCTGCGCCCGTGGGCTCCTCCCGCGGGGGTGCCGCGCCGCGCAGGCGTGAGCTCCTTCGGGGTGGGCGGCACCAACGCGCACGTGGTGCTGGAGGAGGCGCCGAGCGCGCCGCGGCCGCAGGCGGTGGACGCGCGCCCGCAGGCGCTGGTGCTCTCCGCGCGCACGCCCGCGGCGCTGGACCGCCTC
>DASYWD010000439.1 GCA_035936415.1 Longimicrobiaceae bacterium | reverse complement strand
GCCTCCGCGCCGGCGCCGCGCTCAGACACGGAACCGGCTCACCAGGTCGGCCAGGCGGGCGGCCTGCTCGGCCACGTCGTCGGCCGCGCGCGAGGTCTCGCGCACGGAGCTCTGCGCGGCGCGGGCGCCCCCGGCGATGTTCTCCGTGGCCCGCAGGATCATCTCCCCGCCGCGCTTCTGCTCGGCGGTGGCCGCGAACACCTGCTGCGTCTGCTCGTTCATGTTCTCCGTGGCCTGCACGATCTGGCGGCTCGCCAGGCTCTGCTCGCGGGTGGCGATGCGCACCTCCTCCGCGATCCGCTGGATGTGCTGCGTGGACTCCCGCGCCTGCCCGGCCGCGATCCGCTGCTGGTCCGCCGCGAGCGAGACCTCTTCCATCAGCTCGCGGGTGCGCCCCGCCGAGCCCACGATCTGCTCCAGGGCGTGGGCCGCCTCTTCGGCAAGTTCGATTCCTTCGCGCGTCCGCTCGGCCACCCCGCCGCTGGAGCGGGTGGCGCGCTCCACCTCTCCCTGGATCCCGCGGATGGTGTGGCCGATCTCCCGCGCGGACTCCACCGCGCGCTCGGCGAGCCGCCGGATCTCCTGCGCCACCACGGCGAAGCCGCGCCCGTGCTCCCCGGCGCGCGCCGCCTCGATGGCGGCGTTCAGCGCCAGCAGGTTGGTCTGGTCGGCGATGTCCTCAATCAGGTCGGAGATCTGCCCCACGTTCTCCCCCGTCTCCCCCAGCCCGCGGATGGCCTCGGTGAGCGCCTCCACCTGGGCGTGGATCCGCTGCATCCCGTGCACCACCCGCCCCACCACCTCGCCGCCCCCGCGGGCGTCGGTCTCCGCGCCGACGGCGATCTGGCGCGTCTCGTCCACGTGGCGCCCCACCTGCTGGATGGAGGCGGCCATCTCCTCGATGGTGGTGGACGCCTGCTCCACCGCAGCGCCCAGCGTGTCGGCGCTGGAGGCGGTGTGCTCGACGGAGCGCCCCATCTGGGCGATGGAGGAGGAGGTCTGGTCCACCGAGGCGGCGAGCGACTCGGCGCTGGAGGCCACCAGCCCGATCTGGGCGGCGATCTCCTCCATGGAGGTGGAGGTCTGCTCGGTGGCGGCCACCTGGTCGTCCACCGTCTGGGCCAGCCGCTGCGCGGAGGCGGAGATCTGGTCCGAGGCGGCCGCCACGTGCCCCGCGGCCAGGTTCACGCCGGAGACCGACTCGCGCAGGTCGGCGGCCATGCGGTTCAGGGTCCCCGCGAGCTGCCCCACCTCGTCCTTCCCCATCACCTCCATCTGCCCGGTGAGCTCGCCGGCCGCCACCCTCCCCGCGAAGTCCACGGCGTGCTGCAGCGGGCGGGCGATGCGCCCCGCCAGCCAGCCGGCGATCAGCCCCGCGACCACCAGGGCGAGGACGGTGGCCCCGATCAGCGTCCACCGGATCTGGTCGAGCGCGCGGCGGATGACGCCGCGCCGCTCCGCGGTGATCTCCGACTGCCGCTCCCGGAACTGCTCCAGGAGGTCCAGCGCGTTGGCGACCCGTACGCGGGGGGCGCCGGTCTGGTAGAAGCCGGCGATGTCGGCGATGGAGCCGGTGCGGCGCAGCGGGATCACGCGCTCGGCGACCGAGGAGCTCCAGGAGGCGCTGATGGCCGAGACCGAGTCCAGCCGCTCCCGCTGGATGGGGTCCACCGCGACCTCGCGTGCCCGCCCGAGCGCCTGGCTCAGGCGGCGGTCGGCCTCCCGGTACGGCTCCAGCGCCTCCTCCTGGCCGGTGATGGCGAAGTCGCGCAGGGCGGAGGCGCGCTCCAGGAAGGCCAGCTCCGCGGTCTGCACGTCGTTCAGCACCGTCTCCGCGCTCTGGAAGGAGCGGTTGGCCTCGGCGATCGTCTGCACCTGCCGGAGCACTACCACGGCGATCAGGACCATCAGGAGGAGCACCGGGGCGAAGCCCACGATGATCTTCTTGCGGATGGAGGCGTCGCGGAACCACTCCGTCAGGCGCGTCATGCGTCCACTCCGGCGAGCACGTTGTCGAGGTGGAGGAGCGCCACCGGCCGCCCCTCCGCGGATCGCACCACTCCCTCCAGCCACCCGTCCGGGAGGGCGGCCACGGCCTCGGCGGGGGGCGGGTCCACGAGGTCCCCGGTCTCCACGGTCCCCGCCACGGCATCCACCAGGAGGGCCAGCGGCTCCCCCCCGTCCCCGCGGGCGACCACCACCAGCCGCCCCGGGCGGCGCGCCGGACCGGAGCGGAGCCGGGTCCCCAGGTCCAGCACCGCCACCAGCGCGCCCCGGAGGTGCACCAGCCCCGCCACGTCCGGCGGGGGGAAGGGGACGCGGGTCAGGGGCGGGGGACGCAGCACGGCGCGCACCCGCTCCATGGGAAGGCCGAACTCCGCCGCCCCCAGCCGCACCGTGACCGCGCTCACCCGCCCTGCCCCGTCCGCTCGCGCACCGCCCGGCGGAGCTCCTCCGCGGTCCAGGGCTTCGCCAGGAAGGCGTCGGCCCCGGCCTCGCGCGCCAGCCGGCGGTCCTCCTCCCCGGACTCGGTGGAGCTCACCAGCACCGCCGGGCGCGTCATCCCCAGCTCGGTCCGCAGGCGGCGCACGAACTCCAGCCCGTCCATGTGGGGCATGTTGATGTCCACGATCAGGAGGTCCACGTCGGGCTCCTGCGCGGCCAGGTCCAGCCCCTCCACGCCGTTGGCGGCAAACCGGACGTCGTTCTCCGCTCCCAGCACCAGGCGGTACATCCGGCACATCATGGGGCTGTCCTCCACCACCAGGATGCGCCTGCGCTCACTCGACACCGGCCCCTCCGCGATACAGGTCCACGTTCAGCTCCACCATGGCCGCAGCGTCCACCACCAGCACCACCCGCCCGTCCGGCGCGACCGTCGCCCCCGACACTCCCCGCGGGCTCCCCAGCGCTCCGGGGAGGGCGCGCACGGTGGCGGGGCGCTGCTCCAGCAGGCGGTCCGCGGCCAGCGCCACGGCGCGCGTCCCGCTCCGCACCACCACCAGGAAGCGCGGGGGCGCGCCGTCCCCGTCGTCCCACCCGAAGATCCGCCCCGGGCGGGCCAGCGGGAGGGTCTCCCCCCGGATGCGCACCACCTCCGCCGCGCCCACCCGCTCCACCTCGGCACCGCGCAGCGACTCCTCCACGTCCGCGGAGGGGACGGCGAGCCGCTCTCCCGCGGCCTCGAAGAAGAGCGCGGGGACGAGCGCCACCGTGAGCGGGAGGCGGAGCACGAACCGCGTCCCGCCCTCCTCGCCCGCCTCCACCTCCACGCTCCCCCGCAGCCGCGACACCGCGCCGCGCACCGCGTCCAGCCCGATCCCGCGCCCCGAAGTGGTGCTCGCCGTGCGGCGGGTGGAAAAACCGGGCCGGAAGATCAGCTCTTCCACTCCTTCGCCGTCCTCGCCCCCCGCGGGAACGATCCCCTCCTCGCGCGCCCGGGCGGCGATCCGCGCCCGGTCGAGCCCGCGCCCGTCGTCCTCCACCTCGATCCGCACCCGGTCGCCCTCCTGCGCGGCCCGCAGCGCCAGGGTGGCCTGCGGCGGCTTCCCGGCGGCCTCCCGCTCCGCGGGCGTCTCGATGCCGTGGTCCACGGCGTTGCGGACCAGGTGCAGCAGGGGCTCGGCCAGGGCGTCCGCGGTGGACTTGTCGAGCTGCGTGTCCTCCCCCTCCAGCACCACGTGCACCTGCTTTCCCTGCTCGCGCGCCAGGTCGCGCACCAGCGCGGGGAAGCGGGCCAGGACCCGCCCCGCCGGGACCATGCGCAGGTCGGTGGCGGTGCGCACCGATGCGTCCGCGGCGGCGGCCAGGGCCTCCACGCGGTCCAGGAGGGCGCGGCGGACCCCGGC
>DASYWD010000438.1 GCA_035936415.1 Longimicrobiaceae bacterium | reverse complement strand
TCCACCATCTGGAAGAGGGCTGGTTGCGAGGAGTTGCGTCCGAGCATGTCGACTCCGGTCCGGGGGAACGAGCCTCCGAGCGATGCGCCCAATCTACTGCCCAGCCCCTGGCGGCGCGCCTTTTTTCAACAGCCTTCTAGTCAACACGTCCTGGCTTTCACTCTGCGCGCCCGCGGCCCCGGTTCACCCCACGGGGCCGCGTGGACCGGTCCGATGGGGCTGGACATCGAGCCCAGTAGACACTCTCTGCATCCGACAGCCTCATGGAACTCCGAATCGAAGGGGTGTCAGAGACCTATGCCAATGGGGTGCACGCACTCCGGAGCATCAGTCTCACCGTGCCACGTGGCATGTTCGGGCTGCTCGGCCCAAACGGAGCCGGCATGCGAGGCACCTTCCTGGTGCCGACGCTGATGGCAATGGAGCATGCCGCGAAACAGGCGCGCTCGGGTACCCTCCCCGCCGCAACGGCCTTGAAGGCCCTGGAGGCGGACTCGGCGGATCGCGTTTGGGACGGATGCCGGTGTCGTGGCGCACGGAAGCAACGGCGAGGCTGCCCGCCTGCTCGGGCGCGACGCTGGTGGTCTTCAACACGGCGGCGATGATCGCCGTTGATGCTGCCGTCGGGGAGACGTCGACAAGTGCAACTACAACCCCGGGGGACGCCGACCAGCGGCGTCCCCCGGAGATATCTACCCGAGATGCGGAACACCTTGTGGCACAGCTCAGTCGCCGCCGGCCGGCGCGGGCAACTCCTCCTTGAGGTAGATCTCGCCGCCCATCTCCTTGAATTCCTTGGACTTCTCCTGCATCCCCGCCTCCGCCGCCGCCCGGATCTCCTGCGTGATCTTCATCGAGCAGAACTTCGGCCCGCACATGGAGCAGAAGTGCGCGACCTTTGCCCCCTCCGCCGGGAGCGTCTCGTCGTGGTACGCCAGCGCGGTCACCGGGTCCAGCGCCAGGTTGAACTGGTCCCTCCAGCGGAACTCGAAGCGTGCCTTGCTGAGCGCGTCGTCCCACTCCTGCGCGCGCGGGTGCCCCTTGGCCAGGTCCGCGGCGTGCGCGGCGATCTTGTAGGTGACGACCCCTGTCTTCACGTCGTCGCGGTTGGGGAGCCCCAGGTGCTCCTTGGGCGTGACGTAGCAGAGCATGGCCGTGCCGTACCACCCGATCTGCGCCGCGCCGATGCCGCTGGTGATGTGGTCGTACCCGGGCGCGATGTCCGTGGTGAGCGGCCCCAGCGTGTAGAACGGCGCCTCGTCGCACCACTCCAGCTGCTTCTCCATGTTCTCCCTGATGAGGTGCATGGGGACGTGCCCCGGCCCCTCGTTCATGGTCTGCACGTCGTACTCCCAGGCGATGCGCGTCAGCTCGCCCTGGGTGCGCAGCTCCGCGAACTGCGCCTCGTCGTTGGCGTCGCGGATGGAGCCCGGCCGCAGCCCGTCGCCCAGGGAGAAGGCGACGTCGTACGCCTGCATGATCTCGCAGATCTCGCGGAAGTGCGTGTACAGGAAGCTCTCGCGGTGGTGGGCCAGGCACCACTTGGCGATGATGGAGCCCCCGCGGGAGACGATCCCCGTCAGCCGGTTGGCGGTGAGCGGGACGTAGCGCAGCAGCACCCCCGCGTGCACGGTGAAGTAGTCCACCCCCTGCTCCGCCTGCTCGGTCAGCGTGTCGCGGTAGATCTCCCAGGTCAGCTCCTCCGGCACCCCGCCCACCTTCTCCAGCGCCTGGTAGATGGGCACCGTGCCGATGGGGACCGGCGAGTTGCGCAGGATCCACTCCCGCGTCTCGTGGATGTTCTTCCCCGTGGAAAGGTCCATCACCGTGTCCGCGCCCCAGAGCGTGGCCCAGCGCAGCTTCTCCACCTCCTCCTCGATGGACGAGGTGACGGCCGAGTTGCCGATGTTGGCGTTCACCTTCACCGCGAAGCCGCGGCCGATGATCATCGGCTCCAGCTCCGGGTGGTTGACGTTGGCCGGGATGATGGCCCGCCCGCGCGCCACCTCGCTGCGCACGAGCTCCGGGTCCATCCCCTCGCGCAGCGCCACGAACTCCATCTCCGGGGTGACCTCGCCGCGGCGCGCGTATCCCATCTGCGTGACGCACCCGGTGCCGCGCAGCGTGGGGCGGCGCAGCGTCGCCGGGATCTCCGTGCTGCTGCGGCCGGGGACGGGGCGGTACGTCCGCTCCGTCTCCACGGTGTCGCCGCGGGCGCGGATCCACTCCGCCCGGAGCGGCGGCAGCCCCTGGCGCACGTCCCCGCCCAGGGGCCCGCTGGTGTCGTAGACGCGGAGCGGGGGCTCGCCCCCGGACAGGGCGATCTCGCGCATGGGGACGCGGACGCCGTGGCGGCCCTCCACGTAGACCTTGCGTGAACTGGGGAAGGCGTCGCCGTAGTCGCCGGCGGCGGAGGTCTGGGGGCGGGCTCGGTCGGTCATCGTCTCCTCCTTGAGCGGCGCGGGAGAGGATCCGGTACGGGCAGGGACGGGCCCCGGGCGGCGCGCAAAACAAAACGCGCCCCCGGGAAGCCGGGTGGCGCGTGGACGTGAGGGGCACGCCCGGGGAGACGGACGGAGCACCCGCTGTCGCTGCGACACGCCGCGCTCCCTACGCCGGTGTGATCCGGATCAGGTTCCAAGGGACTCTCTCAATCCCGGCCGGTCGGCCGGGATACCCCTGGCGGCTACGCGAACGGAATGTAAGGCGGTGCGCCCGTCGTGAAAAGGCGCCCGCGGAAACGGACGGAGGGCCGGGCGCTCAAGGCG